>DATDJA010000137.1:0-3138 GCA_036520795.1 Candidatus Limnocylindrales bacterium | reverse complement strand
TCGCCATCGTGGTCGAGCCACAGGTCGTCGCGGTACCGCGCCCAGAAGTCGACGACCTCCGCGTTCGGGAACAGCGCACAGTTCAGCGTGTGGTCGGGATGGTGGTGGCTCAGGAACACGTGCGTGACCGCGTCGGGCCGGACGCCGAGCGCCGCGAGCGGGTCGAGGATCAGGGATCGCCGAGCGACCATGCCCGGGTCCACGATGATCAGCGCGTCGGCGTCGCGCACGAGTGCGACCGACGAGCCGACGCGGTGGCCGGTGTAGCCGGCATGGAGCAGGTGCACGCTGGTCATGGCGGCAAGGGTAGTCGCCCGGCCGCACCACGGGACGGCGCGGCGGACGACGTCCCGGCTCGTGCATCCTCGGGGGCATGCCGATGACCGAGACGTCCCGCCCCGCCGACCTCATCCTCGCCGGAGGCCGCGTGTTCACCGCCGACGCCGCCGTCAGCCAGGCCGAGGCCGTCGCGGTCCGGGACGGGCGCATCGTCGCCGTCGGCGCCGATCGCGACGTCATGCGCCTCGCGGGACCGGCGACGCGGGTGATCGCCCTGCGCGGCCGGACTATCACGCCGGGCTTCGGCGACGCCCACGTGCACCCAATCTCCTCGGGCATCGAGCACCAGCAATGCGACCTCCACGACGCGAGCGGGCCTGTCGAGTACCTGGAGCGAGTCGCCGCGTCCGCGGCGGCGAACCCGGACCTCCCGTGGATCCTCGGCGGCGGCTGGTACCTCGCGCACTTCCCCGGCGGCCTCGGCCGGAAGGAGGACCTCGACCGCGTCGTCCCCGATCGACCGGTGTTCCTGCCCAACAAGGACGGCCACGACGCATGGGTCAACAGCCGCGCCCTCGAGATCGCGGGTATCACCGCCGACACCCCCGATCCCCACGATGGCCGGATCGCGCGCAACCCGGACGGTTCGCCGCTGGGGACGCTGCACGAGGGCGCCCAGTACCTGGTCTGGCGCCACCTCCCGCCGACCACGGACGCCGAGCGCGAGCAGGGCCTGCTCGAGAGCCAGGCCCACCTGCACGCCATCGGGATCACGAACTGGCAGGACGCCCACGTGGACCCCGAGGACCACGCCACGTACCTCCGGGTGGCCGGCCGCGGCGACCTGACGGCGAGGGTCGTCGGGGCGCTGTGGTGGGAGCACGACGCGGGGCTCGATCAGGTCGATGGGCTGGTCGCTCGCAGGGCTGACGGCCCGGTGGGGCGCTATTCCGCCACGAGCGTGAAGCTGATGCTCGACGGCATCATCGAGAACTACACGGCGTCCGTCGTTGATCCGTACTTCGACGCCGACGGCAACCAGACCGAGAACCGGGGCATGGACTTCATCGATCCCGACGTCCTCGTCCAGGCCGTGCCCATGCTCGACGCGCTCGGGTTCCAGGTGCACTTCCACGCGCTGGGGGACCGGGCGGTGCGCATCGGCCTGGACGCCATCGAGGCGGCACGCAAGGCCAACGGCCCGAGCGACACGCGGCCGCACCTCGCCCATCTCCAGGTGGTCCACCCCGATGACCTGCCGCGCTTCCGGCAGCTGGGCGCGCTCGCCAACGTCCAGCCCCTGTGGGCGGTTCACGAGGGCCAGATGGACGATCTCACGATCCCGTTCCTCGGTCCGGTCGCGTCGGCCCGGCAGTACCCGCTTCGCTCGTTCCTGCGCCACGGGGCGACGGTCGTGATGGGCTCGGACTGGTCCGTGTCGACGGCCGACCCGTTCCCGCAGATCGACATCGCCGTCAACCGCGTGGTCCCGGGCCACGAGGGCCTGCAGCCGCCGTTCATGCCGGAGGAGGCCATCGAGCTCGCCGAAGCGGTGATCGCGTTCACCGCCGGCTCCGCCCACGCCAGCCATCTCGACGAGGCGGGCACGATCGAGGTCGGCAAGCTCGCCGACCTGGTCGTCCTCGACCGGGACCTGTTCGACCGCGGCGCCGGCGGCATCGCCGACACGCGTGTCGTGGCGACGTTCGTCGATGGGGTCGCCGTGCACGAGACGCCCGCCCTCGAGGGCTGAGCGCAGGGTCACGTCGCGGGGTCGTCCCCCGCCCACTCCGTCCTCGGTCGGATGACGTAGTCGATTCGAGGTTCCCGGTCCATCGGCCGTGGCGTGCCGGCGCGCGATAGTGCCTTCAGCGGCAACGAACAACCAGACAGCGCACCACCGAAGCTGCCGCAGGAAAGGAGGTCATCGAGATGATGCACCCGCTAGCGATCTACATGGCCCAGGTTCACCAGAACGACCTGATGGCAGAGGCCGACGCAAACCGCCTCGCGAAGCAGGCACGCCAGCCCCGAGAGGCAGGCATCGTGGCCTCCTTCAAGAGCTTCGTCCGCAACCTGGTCACCACGAACGACGCGCACAGCGCCGCTTCGCCCGCCTGATCGCACACAACGGCCGGCTGGCCTCCCTCCCAGCCGGCTCGCATCGCCCGGACCTCTCCTCCGGTCCGGGAGCATCCTCCAAGCAGACGCCCGCCCGCCCTCCCAGGGGCGGGCGTTTCTGCGTCTAGGGACCGATCGGCTCGAGACCCTCCGCGATCGGCACCCCTTCGGCCTTCGCCGCCGCCACGAGGGCTCGATCGAACGTGGCCAGCTCGCCGTCCACATCGATGGCGAGCCACAGTGCCGTCGCGTCGTAGACCGACAGCCCGCGATGCGCCGCAAGGCCTGCCGCAAATGCGACGCCGGCGGGTCCGCGATCGGCGGTTTGGAGGCCCGCCGCGACCAGGCCATCGAGGTGTCGTGCGACGATGCCCGGCGGTACGTGATGGCGCCGGATCAGCGCGTTGGCAACCTCAGGCCAGACAATCGGCGGCGCGAGAAGCGTCCTTTGCTCGGTCGCCCAGCGTCTCCAGGCCTCGGTGGCGAGCGGACTACCGAAGTAGGTCTCGACGGCGACCGAGGCGTCGACGATGACCGGTATGGGCGGAGCGGTAAACGTCACACGCTATGGCCGTGGTCGCGTTCGTAGCGGATCGCGGCAGCACCGTCGACGATGCCGTGCTCCTCGCGGTATCGCGCGCCGATCTGAGCCATCCGCTCGACGGCCGCGAGCCGCCTTTCGCGGACCAGATCAGGGTCCAGGTGGTCGAGGTCCGAGAGCGGCACGATCGCCGCGAC
>DATDJA010000136.1:0-2351 GCA_036520795.1 Candidatus Limnocylindrales bacterium | reverse complement strand
CCCGGCGAGTACGGAGCGGACATCGCGGCGGGCGAGGGCCAGCCGCTCGGCGTCGCGCTCCAGTTCGGCGGGCCGTACCTCGGGATCGTCGCCTGCACGGACGCCCTGGTCCGTCAGATCCCGGGGCGGCTGGTCGGCATGACCGCGGACCTCGACGGGCGGCGGGCGTTCGTGATGACGCTCCGCGCACGCGAGCAGGACATCCGGCGCGAGAAGGCCGCCAGCAACATCTGCACCAACCAGGCGCTGCTCGCCCTCGCGGCGTCGATCTACGTCGCCACCCTGGGGCCGCACGGCCTGCGGGACGTCGCGGCGCTCGGCGCCGCCCGGGCCGCGGAGCTCGAGGCGGCGCTGGCCGGCGCCGGCGCACCACGACTCCACGCGGGCCCGTACCTCAACGAGTTCGTCGTCCGCGTCCCGGATGCACGCGCCGTCCACGCCCGGCTTCTCGACCGCGGCGTGCTGGCCGGCATCCCGACCGCCGAGCTGCTGCCGGACGAGCCGTCGCTCGCCGACGGGCTGCTCGTGTGCGCCACGGAAGTCACCACCGGCGACGAGATCGACCGGTTCGCGACGGCCCTGCGGTCCGAGCTCGCCGAGCCGGCCGCCGCCGGAGCCGGGCGATGAGCGTCGTCGGCGAACGCCTCCAGCCCACGCTGTTCGAGCGCAGCCGCCCGGGCCGGGGTGGGGGCAAGATCCCGCACCCACCGGCGGATGCCCTCGACCGCATCCCCGCCGCGCACCGCCGCGCGACGCCGGCGGCGCTGCCGGAGCTGAACGAGCCCGAGGTCGTCCGCCACTACGTCAACCTCAGCCAGCTCAACTACGCGGTCGACACCGGGTTCTACCCGCTCGGCTCGTGCACGATGAAGTTCAATCCCAAGCTCAACGAGTGGGCGGCCCGCCTGCCCGGCTTCGCGGGCCTTCACCCGATGGCGCCCGCCGCGGTGAGCCAGGGCACGCTCCAACTGCTGTTCGAGCTCGAAGCCATGCTGGCCGAGATCAGCGGGATGACCGCTGTGACGCTCCAGCCGGCCGCCGGCGCCCACGGTGAGCTCACCGGGATCCTGATGATCCGCGCCTATCACCGTTCGCGCGGCGACCATGCCCGGACCGAGGTCCTCGTGCCCGACTCGTCGCACGGGACCAACCCCGCGACCGCGACGATGGCCGGGTTCCGCACGATCACGATCCCGTCGGCGCCCGACGGCGGGGTGGACCTCGACGCGTTCCGGGCGGCGCTCGGGCCGCAGACGGCCGCGATCATGATCACCAACCCCTCGACGCTCGGCCTGTTCGAGCGACGGATCGGCGAGCTGCTCGACGCGACCCACGAAGCCGGCGCGCTCGCCTACATGGACGGCGCCAACCTCAACGCGATCCTCGGGCGGTTCAAGCCCGGCGAGGCCGGCTTCGACGTGATGCACTTCAACACCCACAAGACGTTCAGCACGCCCCACGGCGGCGGCGGGCCCGGCGCCGGCCCCGTCGGGGTTCGGGCCGCGCTCGCGCCGTTCCTGCCCTCGCCGCGGGTCCTCGCCGCGGACGACGGCTCGTATCGCCTGGAGACCTGGGGGGAGCGCCCGACCTCCATCGGCCGGATGCGCTCGTTCGTGGGCAGCACCGGCGTTCTCGTGCGCGCCTATGCGTACCTGCGCGCGCACGGCGACGCGGGCCTGCGCGAGGTCTCGGACGATGCCGTGCTGGCCGCGAACTACCTCAAGGCCCGCGTCGGCGTCGCGTACGAGATCCCGTTCGATCGCGCCTGCAAGCACGAGTTCGTCGCCTCCGCGGCCGATCTCAAGCACCGCACCGGCGTGCGGACCCTCGACGTGGCGAAGCGTTTGATCGACAAGGGCTACCATCCGCCGACGATCTACTTCCCGCTGACCGTCGAGGAGGCCATGCTGATCGAGCCCACGGAGACCGAATCGCTCGAGACGCTCGACGGATTCGCGGATGCGCTGATCGAGATCGCGCACGAGGCGGAGGTCGATCCCGAGCTCGTCACCTCGGCCCCGCACAGCGCGCCGGTCCGACGCCTCGACGAGGCGACCGCCGCTCGCCAGCCGAACCTCCGCTGGCGCGGCATGACCGGCGCCGAGACGCCCTGTCCGGACTGATCCGACCCGGACATGAACCTCCTGCCCCCTCAGCCCGTATGGTTGGCTACGAGGGAGCGCTGACGCTCACGGAGAGGCACCAATCGACCGCGAGACCCGCGCCGACAAACCCGCGCCCCCCGACGCCGTGCTCATTCGCCGTATGGCGGAGGACGACGTCGATGCGCTCGCCGTCCTGTTCGACCGCTACCGGGTGCCGGTGTACCGTGCCGCGCTCGCGCTGACGGG
>DATDJA010000135.1:0-13394 GCA_036520795.1 Candidatus Limnocylindrales bacterium | reverse complement strand
CGCACCTTTGAGTGCGCTCACTCCGCTCCTCACTGCCGCCTTGCATCTGGCGCGGCTGAGCAGCGCTTCGCCCTTCTAGGCCCCCACCTCGCCTCCGCTTCGGCTGACTGACCAGCGCTTCGGTTGGCCGTGGGCCGGTCGGCCCGCGTTATTGTTCGGGGCATGAGCAGTCCGTTCGCGGATCAGTATCCGAGCGTCGTCGAGATCGTGGTCGAGATTCCGCGCGGCAGTCGGAACAAGTACGAGTACGACGAGGTTGCCGGTGTCTATCGACTCGATCGCGTGCTGTCGTCGGCGGTGTTCTACAACTTCGACTACGGGTTCATCGAGGGCACCCGCGCAGGGGACGGCGACCATACCGACGCGCTCCTGATCATCGACGAACCGACGTTCACGGGCTGCCACGTCTGGGCTCGTCCGATCGGCGGGCTCGAGATGCGTGACGAGCAGGGGTTCGACTTCAAGGTGCTGTGCGTCGCCATCGGCGACCCGCACCAGCAGCACATCGAGCGGCTGGAACAGATGCGTCCGCATCGGCTGGTCGAGATCGAGCACTTCTTCGAGACCTACAAGCTGCTCGAGAACAAGTCGGTCGACGTCGTCGGCTGGCGCGAGCACGATCGGGCGCTCGAGGTGCTGACCGAGGACCGGGAACGGTTCACGCGCGAGCACGGTGGCTGACGGCGACCAGCGCCTGTTCATCGCCGTACCCATCCCGGACGCGGCGATCGACGCCTGCCGCGTTCTGATCGACGAGGTCCGCGCACACACGGACCCGCGCGGTGCTCGCTGGGTAGGCCTCGACGGCCTGCACGTCACGCTCCGGTTCCTCGGCGCGACCGCACCGGCGCTCATCCCTGGGCTCGAGGAGGCCACGCGAACGGCGGCCGGCGACCACAGCCCGTTCGACATCACGCTGGCCGGAGCCGGTGCCTTTCCCGAGGGCAGGCGGCCGCGCGCGCTGTGGATCGGGATCGAGCGGGGGGCCGAGGAGCTGGCCGCACTCGTGGGCGACCTCCAGGATCCCCTGGCTGCGCTCGGCTGGCCCCCGGACGGGCGACCCTTCCGGCCGCACCTGACCGTCGCCCGGATCGATGCCGTCCACGGCACCGGCGGCCTCGCCGTTGCGGACGCGCTGACAGCGGCCGCCAGCGCATTGAGCGTGTCCTTCCGAGCCTCGTCGGTCTGCCTGTTCCGCAGCCACCTCGGCTCGGGTCCCGCCAGCTACGAGTGCATTGGCGAGGTCGAGCTCGGCGACTGAGCGACGGGAACCGCCGCCGACCCTGCGGAACGTCGTTGCTGGGGGACCGAGGACGCGCTAGGCTCCGCGCTCCACCCGCGTGAACCCTTGGAGGTTGCCTCGATGGCCAGCGTCCTTCCCCGGCGGACCCAGTTCGTGCTCGACGAGTCACGGATCCCGCGGGCCTGGTACAACATCGCGGCCGATCTGCCGGCCCCCCTGAGCCCGCCGCTCCACCCGGCGACCCATGAGCCCATCGGCCCCGGCGACCTTCTCCCGCTGTTCCCGATGGCCCTGATCCTCCAGGAGGTCAGCGGCGAGCGCGAGATCGAGATCCCGGATCCTGTCCGCGAGGCGTACCAGCTGTACCGCCCATCACCGCTGCACCGCGCGCACCGGCTCGAGAAGGCGCTCGATACCCCCGCCCACATCTACTACAAGTACGAGGGCGTCAGTCCGGCCGGCAGCCACAAGCCGAACACGGCGATCCCGCAGGCGTTCTTCAACAAGGAGGAGGGCGTCAAGCGGCTCGCGACCGAGACCGGTGCGGGCCAGTGGGGGAGCGCGCTGTCGTTCGCGGGCGCGATGTTCGGGCTCGAGGTCAAGGTCTACATGGTCCGCGCGAGCTACGACCAGAAGCCGTACCGCCGGATCCTGATGGAGACGTATGGGGCGCAGGTCGTGGCGAGCCCCAGTCCCGAGACGAACTACGGCCGCGCCGTCTTGGCGGCGACCCCGGATTCGCCGGGCTCGCTGGGCATGGCGATCTCCGAGGCGGTCGAGGACGCCGCGACCCGCGACGACACGAAGTACTCGCTGGGGTCGGTGCTCAACCACGTCCTGCTGCACCAGACCGTCGTGGGCCTCGAGGCGCTCGAGCAGATGGAGATGGCCGGCGAGGACCCGGACGTGATCATCGCGTGCGCCGGCGGGGGATCAAACTTCGCGGGGCTGACGTTCCCGTTCGTCGGCCGCAAGCTGCGGGGCGAGGCGACCTACCGGGTCATCGCCGCGGAGCCCGAGGCCGCGCCGTCGCTCACCCGCGGCGTCTACGCGTACGACTTCGGCGACACCGGCCACATGGCCCCGATCGTGAAGATGCACACCCTGGGCAGCGAGTTCATCCCGGAGCCGATCCATGCTGGTGGCCTTCGCTATCACGGCATGGCGCCGCTCGTGTCACTGCTCAAGGAGCACGGGGTGATCGAGGCGCAGAGCGTCCACCAGCGGGCGGCGTTCGACGTCGGCGTCCAGTTCGCGCGGACCGAGGGCATCCTGCCGGCGCCCGAGAGCAACCATGCGATCAAGGTCGCGGTCGACCAGGCGCTCGAGGCCAAGGAAGCCGGCGAGTCGCGGGTCATCCTGTTCAACCTCTCGGGCCACGGCCACTTCGACCTCGCCGCGTACGAGGCCTACCTCCAGGGTCGGCTCAAGGACTACGAGTACCCGGCCGAGAAGGTCGCAGCCGCGCTTGCGGACCTGCCCGCGGTCGGCTGACGACCACCGTCGAGACCCGGCCGCCGCGCGGCGGCCGGGTGCCCTAGGATCGATCACGTGCCCAAGCTCGCCTGCCGCGCCTGCGGCCGCCAGATCTACACGGTCGCGCCACTGGAGTCGCTATTCCAGGAGGAACGGCGGTGTCCGCGCTGCGGCGCCTACATGGATTCCGAGCGGCGCGATACGGACCGGCGTTCCCGCGCCCGGCGCGAGAATCCGCCCGCCGACCCGGGCCCGCCGCAGAGCACGGGTGAGCGGCGCGCCGGCGAGCGGCGCGGCCGCCGGCGGCGCCAGGCCTCGGGCTAGGAGCGTGGCCGCGCAGGGTCGTGTCGCCTTTCTTGGCCTGGGGCTTATCGGAGGATCCATCGCGCGTGCTCTGCACGCGCCGGTTGGGCAGTGGTCGAGCGCGGCATGGTCGCCTCGCGGATCGGGACCGAGGCTCGCCGCGGAGGCAGGCGTGATCGAGCTTGCCGCGAGCAGCGCGGAGATCGCGATCGATGGCGCCGATCTCGTGGTCATCGCCGCGTCGCCGCTCGACACGCTCGACCTGCTTCGAGCGTTGGCCGGGCCCTGGCACCGGTCCCTGGCGCCGGACGCCGTCATCACGGACGTCGCCAGCACCAAGGCGTCAATCGTCGCGCTCGCCGGCGAGCTCGGACTCCGCTTCGTGGGCGGCCACCCGTTGGCCGGGCGCGAGACGGCAGGGTTCAAGGCGGCCGATCCGGACCTGTTCCGGGACCGGCCGTGGGTCCTCGTACCCTCGGCGGACACGGCGGCGATCTCGCGCGTGGAGAGCCTCGTCGGGTTATGCGGCGCCGTCCCGATCCGTATGCCGGCCGAGGAGCACGATCGCGTCGTGGCGGCGATCAGCCACCTGCCCCTCGTGCTGTCCGCGGCACTCGTGGAGGCGGTCGCCGGAGGCCCGGGGGTCGCGCGACCCGGCTGGTCCGCGGCATCGGGCCTGGCGGCCGGTGGCTGGGACAGCATGACGCGGCTCGCCCGCGGGGACGTCGAGATGGGCACGGGCATCGCTGCCACGAATGCCCGCGAGATCGCCGTGCGCCTGCGGGACGTGCGCGAGGTCATCGACGCCTGGCTCGCGGACCTCGAGGGTCCGGACGCGGACGCGATCCGGACCAGGCTCGCCGCCGCCCGCGCCGTGCTCGTGGACGACAGCTGAGATGGGGGAGCCCGGGGAGCGCGTGCTGGTCGTTCCACGCGAGGTGATCGTGCCCGAGCCGGGCTGGCTCGGCCTGCGACGTGATGGCATCGAGGGCGCCGTCGGCGCGGTCGCCGGTGGCGCGGTGTTCATGGATCGGGCGCTGGCTGAGCAGGATCCGACCCACAAGCAGGTGATCCCGTACCTCGTGCTCCGCGACGGCGAACGCTGGTTCCTGATGCGGCGGACGCGGGCCGGCGGCGACGCGCGGCTCCACGACCGCTGGTCGATCGGCGTCGGCGGCCACCTCAACCCAGGCGACCGCGACGTCCTGGGCGGGCTGCGCCGCGAGTGGGCCGAGGAGATCGCCGCCGACTTCGTGCCCGACTTCATGCCCGTCGGCCTGCTCAACGACGACTCGACGCCGGTCGGCGCCGTGCACATCGGCATCGTGTTCGTCGCCGACGCGGCCGGTCGGAAGGTCGCGATCCGGGAGACGGACAAGCTGGAGGGCTCGTTCGCCACCACGGCCGAGGTCGCGGAGGTGGTCGAGGGGATGGAGACCTGGAGCCGCCTCGTGTTCGAGGCGCTGCGCGACTGACCGACCGCGCGACCAGTCGCCCGCCCGGTGCCATACTCGCCGTGGGCCATGAACGACCGCTCACGCTCCCTCGTCCGCAGGATCGCCCGCACGATCGTGCTGCTGGGCGTGGTCGTGACGGGCACGGCGGGCATCGTTCGCGCGGCCGACGGCGACGTCGTGGTGCTGACGGCGACCGGGGTCGTCGACAACGTCATGGCCAACTACCTCGGCGACGGGATCCTGCAGGCGGCCGCGTCGGGCGCGCCGGCGGTGATCGTGAAGCTCAACACACCGGGCGGCAGCCTCGACGCGACCCAGAAGATCACCAGCGCCCTGCTCGAGGCTCCGATCCCGGCGATCGTGTGGATCGCGCCCAGCGGCGGCCGGGCGGCGAGCGCCGGGACGTTCATCACGATGGCGGCCAACCTCGCCTACATGGCACCGGGCACGAACATCGGCGCCGCGTCGCCGGTCGGCAGCAACGGGGAGGACATCCTGGGTACGCTCGGCGAGAAGGTGAAGAACGACGCGGTCAAGAACATGACCGCGATCGCCGAGGCGCGCGGGCGCCCGGTCGAGTGGGCCGTGTCGACGGTCGAGGACGCGGCGTCCTACTCCGCGTCGGAGGCGGTGGCAGCGGGGGCGGTCGACGGGATCGCCGCCACGGTCGACGAGGTGCTGGCGCAGGCCAACGGGCAGGAGGTGACGGTCGGCGGCGTCACCAGCACACTCGACCTCACGGGCGTCGGGGTGCAGGAAACCGGCCTGAATCCGCTGCAGGGGCTGCTGCACCTGCTGTCCGACCCCAACATCGCGTTCGTGCTGTTCACGATCGGGGTCTACGGCCTGATCTTCGAGCTTCAGAACCCCAACTTCGTGACCGGGATCCTGGGCGCGATCGCGATCATCCTCGCGTTCATCGGGTTCGGCAGTCTGCCGCTCAACTTCGCGGGACTGCTGCTCCTCGTGCTCGGGGTCGTCCTGTTCGTGCTCGAGGCGACCGTCACCAGTCACGGGCTGCTCACGATCGGCGGGATCATCTGCTTCGCGCTCGGCGCCTCCGCGCTGTACACCAACACGGGCGACCCGACGGAACCCATCGTGTCGGTGGCCCTGCCGGTGATCTTCGTGAGCACGGCGACGACCGCGGTCCTGATGGGCCTGATCACGATCGCGGCGATCCGGACCCGCAACATGGCGCCCCCATCGGGGACCGTGGGCGTCCCGGTTCCGCTCGGCACCGAGGGCGTCGTCCAGGCGCCGCTCGAGCCCCTGGGCACGGCCTACCTCGCCGGCGAGGCGTGGAGCGCCCGGAGCACCGACACCACCACCGTGCCCCGCGACACCCCCGTCCGCCTCGTGGGCTTCGACGGCCTCACCGCCATCGTCGAACCGACCGGGGAGGCCGGGTCGGCCGCACACTGATCGCCAGAACGCCTACCGTATAGAGGGCGTCCGTCCGGCGCCGTCCGGCGGTCGCAGGAGGAATTCATGGAGCTCGTCGCCGTGCTCGCAGCCGTCGCGTTCTTCGGCGTCTTCGTGCTCATCATCCTGTATCTGTCCGTCCGCGTGGTCCAGCAGTACGAGCAGATGGTGGTGTTCCGGCTGGGCAAGACGAACGAGGGCCTGGTCCGCGGCCCGGGCCTGCGGTTCCTGATCCCGATCATCGATCGTCCGGTGAAGATCGACGTCCGCGAGCAGTTCATCGAGGTTCCCAGCCAGACCACGATCACCCGCGACAACGCCCCGATCAACGTCGACTTCCTGATCTACTGGCGCATCGTCGACCCGCTCAAGAGCATCGTGAACGTCGCCTACTTCGCCGGTGCGCTGCAGGGCGTCGCGACCACCACCCTGCGCGCGGTGATCGGCGACATCAGCCTCGACGACGTGCTGTCCCGGCGCGACCAGATCAACGAGGTTCTGCGGACCAAGCTCGACGAGAGCACCGAGACCTGGGGCGGCAAGGTGACCCGTGTCGAGATCCGCGAGATCACGCCGCCGCGCGACGTGCAGGACGCGATGAACCGCCAGCTCTCGGCCGAGCGCACGCGGCGCGCGGTCATCACGGAGTCCGAGGGCCTGCGGCAGTCGGCGATCAACGTCGCCGAGGGCCAGAAGCAGTCCGAGATCCTCAAGGCCGAGGGCGAGCGCCAGGCGGCGATCCTGCGGGCCGAGGGCTTCAGCCAGGCGCTCGAGCGGATCTACTCGGCCGCCCACATCATCGACGAGAAGACGATGGCCCTCCAGTACCTCGAGGCGCTGAAATCGCTCGGCGCGAGCCCGTCGACCAAGTTCGTGATCCCGACCGAGTTCACCCGGTTCGCCGAGCGGGTGGGCGACTACGTCGAAGCCGGCATCGGCCAGGTGCCCGGTCCCGCCGGTGGCGAGGCGCTGCCGGGCCCCAGCGGGGCCTGATCGCGGGAACCGGGTTGGGGGCCCGCGTCGTGTGGAGCGCCCGCCCGCGTCCCTATACTGGCTGCCAGCACCGGCGGTGATGCCGCGCATCGCTCGCCGCGATCGGGAGCCTCGTGCCAGGAGAACGGATTGGCCGGGAAAGTCCTCGTCGTCGACGACGATGCGAGCGTCCAGCGCCTGCTGCAGTACACCCTCAAGCAGGAGGGGTACGACGTGGCGATCGCCGCGGACAGCACCGAAGGGATTCGACTGTGGGGGTCGGACTCGCCGGCGCTGATCCTGCTCGATGTCACGCTGCAGCCGCTCGACGGATATGCCGTGGCGATGCAGATCCGCGCCGAGGAGAGCGCCGGCAGCCACGTGCCGATCATCATGCTCACGTCCGAGCGGGACGTGCAGCAGAAGGTTCGGGCGCTGCGCGCTGGAGCCGATGACTACCTGATCAAGCCCTTCCACCCGGCCGAGCTGCTCGCGCGGATGAAGAGCCTGATCGCCCGCTTCGCGCCCAGCGACTCCGTGGTCGGCCGGCCGCCGATGGGCCGGATCCACGCCTACTACGGCGCGAAGGGCGGCGTCGGGACGACGACGATCGCGATCAACGCGGCGATCGCCCTCCAGAGCCTCGGCCGGCGCGTGTGCCTCGTCGACGGCAACCTCCAGTTCGGGGACCACCGCGTGTTCCTCGACCTCGGCCTCGACCGCAAGAGCATCGTCGACGTCGTCAGCGCGCCGTCCATGGACTCGGACCTGGTCCGGCGGGTCGTCCAGACGCACGACTCGGGCGTCGACCTGCTGCTCGCCCCGCCGTCGCCCGAATCGGCCGACCTCGTGTCGCCCGCCCACATGCACCAGGTGCTCGAGCTGCTGAGCGGGATGTACGACTACGTCGTCGTCGACATCGACAAGCGGCTCGACGACGTCAACCTCATGGTGCTCGACGTCGCGGAGACGATCTTCGCGGTCATGACGGCCGACCTCTCGTGCCTCAAGAACGTGCGCATGGTGCTCGACACCATCGGCCACCTGGGCTACGAGTCGGGCAAGCTCAAGCTCGTGCTCAACCGCTCGAACGCGTTCACCGGCATCAACGTGAAGAGCGCCGAGGGCGCGCTCCGGCGGCCGATCGAGCACCAGATCGTGAACGAGTACCGGGGCGCGATCTCGGCCCTCAACAGCGGCGCGCCGTTCATGATCGGCAAGGCCGACTCGGTCCTCGGCCGGTCCGTCCTGGACTTCGCCCGGGCCGTGGACCGCACAGACGGCGCCACCCTCCCGCAGCTGGCGCCAGTCGCGGGGCGATAAGCCGGGGGTGAGTGGCGGCGGCTACCGTGCCGTCCGTGCTCGCAACGCTGCTGTCCGCAACGCTCAACGGGATCACCGGCCGGGTCGTGCGCGTCGAGGTCGACGTCGCGCCCGGGCTGCCGGGGTTCACGATCGTCGGCCTGCCGGACGCCGCGCTGTCCGAGGCGCGCGAACGCGTGCGCGGTGCCCTGCGCAACGCCGGCTTCCACCACCCGCCGCGGCGCATCACGGTCAACCTCGCCCCGGCCGAGCTGCGCAAGGCGGGCGCGTCACTCGACCTCGCGATCGCCCTCGGGATCCTGCTCGGCTCGGAGCAGCTGCGCGCCGGGCATGGTCGCGTCGGGCTGATCGGCGAGCTCGGGCTGGGCGGGGAGGTCCGGCACGTCCCGGGCATCCTGCCGATGGTCATCGCCCTCGGCCAGCGCGGCGTCCGCCGGGTCGTCGTTCCCGCCGAGGCGATCGCGGAGGCGGCGCTCGCCCCGGGCATCGAGCCGATCCCCGCGTCGAACGTCGCGGAGGCGGCCGACGCCGTGCGAGCGCCACGGTCGCGGCGGGCGTCGCCGGCGCCGCTGCCCCGGGCGACGATCGTTGCCGACGACGATGCGAAGGGAGCACTATCGGCGACCCCGAGCATCGATGAGCCGGTCGTCGACCTCGCGGACGTCCGCGGCCAGGTCCTGGCGCGCCGGGCCCTGGAGGTGGCGCTCGCGGGTGCCCACGCGATGCTCCTGATCGGACCGCCCGGGTCGGGCAAGACGCTGCTTGCCCGCACGATCCCGGGCCTGCTCCCGGATCTCGACGACGTGGCGGCGCTGTCGGCGACGGCGGTCGCGTCGGTGGCGACGACCCGCCCGATCACGGAACTCGTCCGGCGCCCGCCCGTCCGCCGGCCTCATCACACGATCTCGTACGCGGGCATGGTCGGCGGAGGACCGCGGATGTCGCCGGGCGAGGTGACGTTGGCCGACCTCGGAACCCTCGTCTGCGACGAGCTGCCGGAGTTCGGGCGCGACGTGCTCGAGGCGCTGCGCCAGCCGCTCGAGGACGGCTCGGTCGCCGTGGTCAGGGTCGGCCGGGCGGAGCTGTTCCCGGCCCGGTTCACGTTCGTCGCCGCGATGAACCCGTGCCCCTGTGGCCAGCTCGGGGCGGCCGACCGGTCATGCACCTGCCCGCCCGGCGTCCCGGAGCGGTACCTGCGCCGGGTCTCGGGTCCGCTTCGCGACCGGATCGACCTGTGGGTCACGGTCGACCGCGTGCCACCTGCTGCGCTGATCGCCGCAGTCGCCCCGGAGCCCTCGGCGCCCGTTGCCGCGCGCATCGCCGGCGCCCGTCGCCGGCAGCAGCTCCGGACAGGCGACCTGCCCAACGGTCGCGTCCGCGGGCGGACCCTGCGCGCGATCTGCGGCCTCGACGCAGCCGGCACGTCCCGGGCGATCGCGCTGGCCGACCGCGAGGGGATGTCGGGACGCGGGACGGAGCGTCTGCTGCGCGTTGCGCGGACGATCGCCGACCTCGCGGGATCGGAGCACGTCCTGCCCGACCATCTCGACGAGGCCGCCAGGTTCAGGGCGCCAGTCGAGCGCATGACGATGCAGGCGGCCGGCTGATGCTCGGCGTCGGGCGCTCGGGCGCGTGCGGGCGGTCGGAGCCGGCCGCGGCCGGTGGGGACCTCGAGGCACTCGAGCGCGACGCCTGGGTCGTGCTGGACGGCGTCCATGGCGTGGGTCCGGTGTCGTTTGCGCGCCTGATCGGGGCCTTCGGGGATGCGCGCGGCGTCCTGCGGGTCGCGACGGGCCCGCGCGGCCCGTCGAACCTCGTTGCGGCGTCGGCCGGCCCTGACGGAGGGTCGCCGTCGCTGTCCCTCGCGATCGCGCGCTCGATCTCCGCTGCCGCCCGGGAACCGGACCGCTGGCTGGACCCGTTGCGCGAGAGTGGCGTGCGCGCCGTGACCCTCGCGGACGGCGACTATCCCGGTCGCCTGCGCCGGATCGAGCTGCCGCCACCCGTGCTGTACGTCGTCGGCTCGGCCGAGGCGCTCGATCGAGCGCGTGCCGTGGCCGTGGTGGGGACCCGGCGCCCGACGGCCGTCGGCCGGGCGACCAGCGGGCGCATCGCAGACGCGATCGCCAGCCTCGGGGCGACGGTGGTCTCCGGGCTCGCCCTCGGGATCGACGCGGCCGCTCACCAGGCCGCGCTGCGGGCGGGCGGGGTCACGGTCGCCGTCATCGGCGGCGGTCACGGCAGGCTGTATCCGGCCGCGCATCGGAGCCTGGCGCGGGCGATCGTGCGCGACGGTGGCGCGGTGATCAGCGAGTTCCCGCCGGAGACGACGCCCAGCCGCGGCACGTTCCCGCGCCGCAACCGGATCATCAGCGGGCTCGCCGATGCGACCGTCGTGGTCGAGGCCGGCGCGCGGAGCGGCGCGCTCACGACGGCCGCCTGGGCCCTGGAGCAGGGGCGCGGGCTCCACATCGTCCCGGGGCGGCTCGACGATCCGGCCGTCGCCGGTTGCCTCGCGTTCCTCCGCGAGGCGGGCCCCGAGGCGAGGATCGTGCCCGGGATCACCGAGCTGATCGAGGATCTCGGCCTCCTGGCCGAGCGATCGCCGGCGGTCCCCGCCGGCCACGACGTCGGCATCGCAGCGCTCCCGGCCGCCGAGCAGACGGTGTCGGCGGCGCTCCTCGCGGGGCACGGGTCGGTGGATGAGCTGGTCGCGGCGACCGGGCTGGCGGGAGCGGCGATTCTCGGGTCGCTGACTCGCCTCGAGCTGCGCGGGCTCGCGGTTGAGACGTTCGGCCGCTACCGGCCGGCTGGCTCGCTCGCACGGCCCGCCGACGGCGCCGCAGACCGTGGGGCGCGTGCGGTCCATGAGCGCGCCCGGCTCGCCACAGGAGCCGTCCGGCGCAGCCGTTGACGGGCGACCGAGGTTGCCGATCGGCGGGCGGCGATGCTACCCTCCCCAAAACCCGGCAACGCGACCCCCCGCCCCTGCTCGCCTGCCGATCCCTTCGCGACGCGATGGTGGGCCGTCACGAGCGGGTCCCGGGACCTAGGAGGAGATGTATTGCGGAAGCTAGGCGCGACCGTGCTCGCCGTGCCCGTGCTTGCCGCCATCTACCTGGCGTCGATCCGGGGCCGCGGCGGTGTACACCGGATATCAGCCGGTCTGGGCGCCGCCGCGATCATCGCCCTCGTCGCCATGGCGAGCCTGCCTCCCGCACCGAGCACCGCAGTCCCTGCCAGCGCTCCGCAGCCCGTCGCCGCCCAGGTCCTCGACTCCGTTCGCACCGGGCACCCCCTCGCCAAGCCGATCGAGATCACGTTCGACGCCCCGATGGACGCCGCGTCCGTCGCCGGGGCCTTCCGGATCTCACCCGACGGCGCTGTCAGCCTCTCCTGGGATCGGGCCGGGCGGGCCCTCAGGATCGCCCCGACATCGCGCTGGCGGCCGGACACGATGTACACGGTGACCATCGACGGCAGCGCTCGCTCGGAGGCCGGCGGCCGCCTCGCCAAGGCGGTTCACGCCCTCGTCCTCACGCAGGCCGCGGGCCGCGGCTCGGTCGCCGCCACCCGTGTGCTCGGGAGTCGGGTTCGTGCCGACACCTCGTTCACGATCAAGGTCGACCGGCCGGTCACGCTCGCCGCGCTGCGCAAGGCGCTGCGCTCGGAGCCGTCGCTCAAGGGCGACCTCCAGCCCGGGGCGACCGCGGGCGAGTTCCGGTTCACCCCGTGGAGCGGCCTCGCAGCCGCGAGCACGTACCGCGTGTGGCTCGAGGGCCTCGAGGACGCCGAGGGCGTCCCGTTCGCCGAGTCGCCGCCCGCCGTCGTCTCGACCGCGAAGGCGCCGTCAGTCGTCCGCTTCCGTCCGTTCGACGGGACCGCTCGGGTCGAGCGCGGCGCGATCCTGTCGGTCCGCTTCACCCGGCCCATGAACCGGGACGCCACCGCGGCGGCGTTCACGGTCAAGTCCGGCGGCCACGCCGTGACGGGCAAGGTCGCTTGGGCTGAGAACGGAACCGTGCTCGTGTTCCAGCCCGCGAAACCGCTCGCCTACGGGGCGACGGTCGTGATGGCCGTCGATGGTCGCGCCCGGTCGAAGGCCGGCAACCGCGTCGGGAGCTCGACGGCGACGTTCAAGGTGGCCCCGAAGCCGAAGGCACAGCCGCGGACGGCGAGCCGGTCCGGCTCGAACCGGTCGCCGATCCACCACTCCGGTGGGGGCGGCGCGGCCAGCGGCAGCTGGCACGCGGTCGAGACCTACTACCTGCGCCTCATGAACTGCACCCGCCAGGGCGGGTGGGTCAAGGGCGGCGGGTCGTGCTCGTCGCCCGGCGGCCGTGGCGTCTCCGCGCTGTGGATCAGCAGCAGCATCTCGGACAAGGTGTCGCGGCCGTACGCACGGCTGCTGGCCACGCGCAACCAGTGTTCGCACTTCATCGGCGGCAACCCGGGCGATCGCCTGCGCCGGGCCGGCTTCTCCAGCTACCGCTGGGCGGAGAACCTCGGCTGCCGGTCCGGCAACCCGTTCAGCGCCGTGCTCGGCTCGCACCTGTACTTCCAGAGCGAGAAGTCGTACCGGGGCGGCCACTACGTGAACCTGATGAACGGGGCGTACGACCGGGTCGGCCTCGGCGTGTGGGTCGCGAACGGGCGGGTGCGGCTCGTCGTGGACTTCTACCACCCCTGATCGCGCTTTCCGGCGCAGCACCGGGAGGACCATGGGGCGGGTGACCATCGGGCGGTAACGGTGCTTGCGGTCGTGCGCGAGCATCGGGACGTGCTTCGCAACGTCGTCATCCATGCCGCGAACGAGCAGCCGCTGATGGTGGACCTGTTCGAGCTGCCCACCGCGGACGACGCGGGCCTGCTGTGCACGAACCTGCGCACGATGGACGGCAAGCGGCCCGTGTTCATCGATCACATCGAGTCCACGTTCTTCTTCCCGTACCACGTGATCCGGTTCCTGGAGATCCCCAAGGGCGCCGTTGGCTCGCAGCCAAGGAGCCGGCGCAAGGGCCCCGCGGTCGCCGACGATGCGACCGACGCCGACAGCGGCGAGGAGCTCGAGGCGACGTCAGACGAACACGAGTCCCTCCTGCCGGTGGCGGTCACGGTGCCCGGCAACGGCAACGGCGACGGGGATCTCGACCTCGACATCGAGATCGACGAGGACTTCCTCCAGCGCGTCCGCG
>DATDJA010000134.1:0-2607 GCA_036520795.1 Candidatus Limnocylindrales bacterium | reverse complement strand
GCCGGGCTGTAGAGGTGGAACTCGCCGTCGCCCCGGAACCGGGCGAAACCCGGGTCGGGCAGGCGGTCGGGGCGCGCGGCTGCCGCGAGCGCCTGCGCCTCGTCGAGGCGCTGCAGCTGGACCCGGGCGAGGTCCGCCGCGCCGAGACGGCCGGGCCAGGCGGCGGCCGCCGGGAAGCAGCGGGCCACGAGGGCGGGCGCGAGCTCGAGGGTCTCGAACAGCTGGCCGCCGACGTAGCTCGCGACGGTCGAGATGCCCATCCGCGCGAGCACCTTGCGCAGGCCCGCATCGAGGGCGGCGAGCGTGTTGGCGACCGCGGCCTCGGGCGTCACGTCCTCCGCGCCGCGCGCGCCGGCCTGCTCGCAGGTAAGGGCGAGCAGCAGGCGCGGATGGACGACCCGGGCGCCGGCGGCGACGGTCATCGCGAGACCATGGACGTCGAGGACGTCGCCCGCGTCGACCACGATGTCGGTGCGGCCGCGCAGGCCGGCATCGGCGAGCGCGGTGTTGACGGCGCCGGCGGCGAGCACGGACGGGACGGGCAGCCGGCCGGATCCGTCGAGCGACGCGGCGGCGTCGGAGAGCACCAGGACCTCCGTCCCGGCCCGGCTGGCCTCGAGCGCCCCGGCGGCGAGCCGGTCGAGGGCTGTTTCGAGCCCGGTTGCCCCGGCGTTGGCCTGCCACGTCGCGTCGAGGTGGCGCACGGCGCGATGCGGGGCCCGGGAGCGCTCGCGGACGGCATCGAGCAGGGCGTCCAGGTCGACGACGACGGGTCGCGCGACGCGGACGGTCGCGGCGCCGGCGGGCATGCCGCCGAGGAACGCCGGTCGTCGGCCGACCTCCATCTGGAGGTCCATCACCGCGCGCTCGCGCTCCGGATCGATCGGCGGGTTGGTGACCTGGGCGAACGCCTGGCGCAGGTGATCGCTGACGGGGCGGGTCACGCGGCCACGCCCGGTGAGCGGCGTGTCGTCGCCCATGCTCCACAGCGGCTCGTGGCCGTCGAGGGCCATGGTCTTGACGTCGAGGCGCTGCTTCTCCGCGTCGAGCCCGAACAGGTAGCGCGGCGGGGCGTCCGACGAGGCTGCCTCGCCGGGGCTCGCGGGCTCCGCGGTCGGCGCCGCGCCCGCCGCGCCCGCCGCGTCCTCGCCGTCCGCGAACACCTCGCGCGGCGCGTCGTGCAGGGGGAGGCGCCGGAGGACCCAGGACTTGGCGTCGGCGTCGGTGAGGATGCGCCCGGCCGCCGGATCGACGAGCAGCAGCTCGCCCGGGGCGAGCCGCCCGGTGCGCACGACCTCGGCGGGGGCGATCGGCACGGCGCCCGCCTCGGACGCGACCGTGACGATCCGATCGGCGGTGATGGACCAGGCGGCGGGACGCAGGCCGTTGCGATCGAGCAGCGCGCCGACCCGCCGGCCGTCGCTGAACACGAACGCACCGGGGCCGTCCCACGGCGCCACGAACCCGGCCACGCGACGCCGGAACGCGGCAACGGCCGGATGGGGCGTGCGGCGAAGGCTCATCGCCTCCGGGACCAGCGCGAGCAGCGCGGTCTCGAGCGACCACCCGGTGGCCACGAGCAGCTCCAGCGCCTCGTCGAGCGAGCGGGAGTCGGAGCCGTCGGGGGAGAGGAGGGGACCGGCGGCGCGCAGGCGGTCGGCGGCCTCGCGCCGGCGACCGGGGACGCCCGCGTCGTCGCGCCGGCCGCGGATGGCCTCCCGGTTGCCGCGGACGGTGTTGATCTCGCCGTTGTGGGCGATGAACCCGAACGGCTGGGCGAGCGACCAGACCGGCTGCGTGTTCGTCGCGTATCGCTGGTGGAACATCGCGAACGGGACGTCGATCGCCGCTGAGAGATCCGGGAACAGCCGCGCGAGCCGCCCCCCGGCCACCAGGCCCTTATAGACGAGCGTCCGCGACGAGGCCGAGACGACGGCGAAGCCGGAGATGCCGGCGGTGCGGGCCGCGTCCTCGGCGCGCCGCCGGGCACAGCCCAGCGCGAGCTCGAAGGCGGGGTCGGAGAGCTCGGCGGGGCGGGGCACGAGCGCCTGGAGGATCTCCGGCAGCGACGCGGCGGCCTCGCGGCCGAGGGCGTCGGGCTCGACGGGGACGAGGCGCCAGACCGGGGCGGACAGGCCTTCGGCGGCGAGCGCTGCCGCCACGATCGCCCGGGCATCGGACGCCGCCGGAGCCCCGCGGCGGCGAGCCGGCACGAACACGGTGAGGACGCCCGGCCGGTCGCCGGCACCGCCGGACGGATCCAGCACGCCGAGGAGCGACGGCGTCAGGGGCAGGAGGACCCCGGCACCATCGCTCGAAGCGCCGTCGGCGGCGAACGCACCGCGATGACCGAGGGCCCCGAGGCCGCCGAGAGCCAGCGACAGCACCCTCGAGCCCGACCGGCCACCGGCGTCGGCCACGAACCCGACCCCGCAGGCATCGTGCTCGTAGCGCGCATCGTAGAGAGGCGGCTCGGGGCGGTGGCGGATCCTGGTCTGTCGCTGTGGGGCGCCGTCTCGGGTCATCGGAGACTCCCAATCGGCCGCCGGACGGACCAACGGCCGATCAATGGGGGTTGCGGCCCGGCGAGCGCACCGGGCCGCTGGG
>DATDJA010000133.1:0-3433 GCA_036520795.1 Candidatus Limnocylindrales bacterium | reverse complement strand
GATCGACTTCGCGCTCGCCACGCTGGCCGCCGCGGTCGTCGCCCGCAATATCCTCGAGCACGGCCTCAAGCGCGGGGAGCTGCTCAGCGTCAACGTGCCGGCGGTGCCGATCGCCGAGTGCGAGGGGTTCGAGATGACCCGGGTCGGCCGGCGCGTGTACCAGGATCAGCTGGTCTCGCGCGTCGATCCGCGCGGCATCCCCTACTACTGGCTCGGCGGCCCGCCGCCGTCCGGAATCCGCGTGCCCGGCACCGACTTCAATGCGGTGGTCAATCGCCGGGTCTCGGTCACGCCGATCCACCTCGACCTCACCGGCCGCCGCCTGCTTCGGCAACTCCAGACGTGGGACTGGCCGATGCCCGATGCGGAGGGCTTCGTGCCGCCCGCCGCGGAGCTGGTCACCGGGCCCCCGTCGAGCGCCGCCGACGCGGCCGAGGAGCAGCGCATCGCCGAGGAGTCGCAGCTCGAGCGCCGATAGGCGCCTTGCCGGCCATGGCACTCTGGAGCCTCGACACTCGCAGCGGGGAACGGAGATGGACGACATCGGCAAGATGCTCGGGGGCTCGGGCGGCTCAGGGGTTGGCGACATCGCAGGCGCGATCGGCGGCCTCGTCGGTGGCGAGGGCGGCCTCCAGGGGCTGGTGAACCAGCTCGACCAGGCGGGTCTCGGCGACACGGTCAGCTCGTGGATCTCGACCGGCGCCAACAAACCGGTCGATCCCCAGGCACTGGGCAATGCGCTCGGCCCGGACAAGGTGCAGCAGCTATCGGGCCAGAGCGGCCTCGATGTGGGCTCCCTGCTCCCGATCCTGGCGGCGGCCCTGCCCACCGTGATCGACGCGGTCACCCCCGACGGCAACGTACCCCAGGGCAACGCCGCGGCCGGCCTCGATGTCGGCGGCATGCTCGAGGGCCTGTCCGAGGCCGCAAACGCTGGCCCCAACTCGCCGCTGGCCGGTCTGGGCGCGTTGCTGGGCGGCCCGAAGAGCTAGCGGCGCCGGCGCTTGCGGTCGGCGATCACTTCGCGAGCGGCGTTGCGCCCCGGGACGCCCGTGACGCCGCCGCCAGGGTGTGCCCCGGAGCCGGCGAGATACAGGCCTTCGACCGGCATCCGGTAGCGCGCCCAGCCGAGCAGCGGCCGCCACAGGAAGAACGAATCGAGCGCGGGCTCGGCGTGCAGCGGATGACCGCCGGTCAGCCCGTAGTCGGTCTCCAGGTCGCCGGGTGTCAGGACCTGTCGTGCCGTCACGCGGGCGCCCAGGCCCGGCGAGACGGTCTCGAGCGTCGCGACCGCAAGGTCGCCCAGCTCGTCGCGACGCGCCGCCCAGTCCTCGGCGGCGACCTTCGCGGGCAGCCACTGCATCAGGACGCTCATCACCTGAGTCCCGTCCTTCGCCCCGGCGACCAGCGATGGGTCGACGAGCGACGGGATCGTCGCCTCGAGGATCGGGCGCTCCGAGACGCGGCCGTACTTCGAGGCATCAAAGGCCCGCTCCACGTCGTCGATCGACGTCGTCCCGACCTGGATCCGGCCGCGCAGCAGCCGGGCATCGCCGCCGGCGGCGGGGAACTCCGGCAGGCCGTCGAGGACGAGGTTGACCTTGGCCAGCGTCCCGGGCGTCCGGATGTTGCCCGCCCGCCAGCGCAGGGACGGCCCAAGGGTGACGGGGTCGATCAGCCCGGTGAGCAGCTGCTTCGGATCGAGACCGGAGACGACCGCCGACGCGAGGATCTCCTCGCCCGACTCCAGCGCAACGCCGGTCGCGACGCCATCGACGGTCGTTACCGCCACGACGCGCGCCGAGGTGCGGATCTCGGCACCCGCAGCCTGGGCCGCCGACGCCAGCGCATCGGCCAGCGCGGACGGACCGCCTTTCGCGAACACCGTCTCGCCCGCGGCGCCGCCATCGTTGCCGGCCGAGTCGGCCAGCAGGACCGCCGTCGTGCCCGCGGACCAGGGGCCCATCGCCGTGTACCGGACGCCGCGCCAGGCGAGCGTCGCGCGCAGCGGCTCGGAGGTGAACGACTCGGCGACGTAGTCGGCCACGGCCATCGCGAGGACGCGCAGGATCGTGCGGCCATCGGTCTTGCCCAGGCCGCGGAACGCGCGCCCCAGCCGCAACCCCAGCAGCGCGTCGCCGAAGCCGGGCGCCCGGATCTCGGGCGGCGCCTCATCGCCGAGGTCGGCCAGGAACCGCGCCAGCGAGCGGACGCCGCGGTCGAACTCCACGAACGCCATCGCGTCGTTCTCGGACCACGTGCGGATCGCGTCCACGGACTTGCCGAGGTCGCTCCACAGCGTCACCGCCCGCCCGTCCGGTTGCGGCGCGAAGACGCGGACCTCCGGCGAGACCAGCGACAGGCCGTGCTTGGTGAGGGCGAGCTCGCGGGCGACCGAGGGCCGCAACCGGCCGACCGTGTGAGCGAGCGCCGGCACGCGCACGCCGGGCGCCAGCTCCTCGGTCACGGTCGCGCCGCCGATGCGGTCGCGCGCCTCGAGCACCAGCACGTCGAGGCCGCCGGCGGCGAGGTACGCGGCGGCGGTCAGGCCGTTGTGGCCGGCGCCGACGACGATCGCGTCGTAGGTGGTCGCCACCTCAGGCCACCTTCCGGCCGCGGGCCCGCAGGACCTCGAGGGCCGCGAGCCGGCCGTTCGCGCCCATCAGCCCGCCGCCCGGATGGGTGGACGAGCCCGACAGCCACAGGTCCTTGATCGGGGTCCTGAACCGCGCGTAACCCGGGACCGGGCGGTTGAAGAACAGCTGCTCGAGCGACAGCTCGCCCTGGAAGATGTTGCCCTCCGTCAGGCCGATGGTCCGCTCGATGTCCAACGGGGTCAGCACCTGGCGGCCGACGATGATGTCGCGGATGCTGGGCGCGAACTCCGCGATCCGGTCGATCACGGCGTCGCCGAACGCCTCGCGGTTGTCGTCCCAGGTGCCGAGGCTCGGGTCGAGCTTGTACGGCGCGTACTGCACGAAGCAGCTGATCACGTGCTTGCCGGGCGGCGCCATCTGGGGATCGACGAGCGTCGGGATGATCATGTCGATGTACGGCTTGCGGCTCCAATGGCCGTACTTCGCGTCGTCGTAGGCCTGCTCCATGTCCGTCATCGAGGGGCTGAAGCTGATCGCCCCCCGCAGGTGCTCGCCGACACCCGGCAGGCACGAGAAGTCGGGCAGCGCGTCCACCGCGAGATTCACCTTGCCGGAGCTGCCGCGGAACTTGAACCGGCGGACCTCCTGCTCGAAGTCGGCGGGGAGCGTGCCCGGCTCGACCAGGTCGAGGAAGGTCACCTTTGCGTCGGCGGAGGACAGGACGGCCGACGCCTCGATCTCCTCGCCGTCCTCGAGCACGACGCCGGTCGCGCGGCCGTTGCGGGTCGCGATGTGGGCGACGGGAGCCTCGGTGCGGATCTCGGCGCCGAGCGCCT
>DATDJA010000132.1:0-17515 GCA_036520795.1 Candidatus Limnocylindrales bacterium | reverse complement strand
GCGATCGAGAAGTCGAGTACGAGGCCTTCCTGGTGGCGGTCTTCGGGCAGGTAGGCGATCCCGGCGTTCATCGCCTCCGACGGGCTCGCGAAGTGGACCGCCTGGCCGGCCACGCGGATCTCGCCGGCGTCCCGCTGGTCGTTGCCGAACAGGACCCTGGCCACCTCGGTCCGGCCTGCGCCGACGAGGCCGGCCATCCCGACGATCTCGCCGGCCCGCACGGAGAACCCGATGTCGGTGAACTCGCCCGTTCTCGAGAGCCCTTCGACCTCGAGCAGCACGTCGCCGACGGCCGTCTCAACCTTGGGGAACAACGTGACGGTCCGGCCGACCATGTGCCGGATCAGGTCGGCGGTCGTCAGCTCCTTCGTCGACGTCGTGATGACGTGGCGGCCGTCGCGCAGGACGGTCGCCGTGTCGCACAGGTCGAACACCTCGCCCAGCCGATGGCTCACGAACAGCACCGCCACGCCGCGATCCCGCAGGCCGCGGACGATCGTGAACAGGCGGTCGACCTCGTGCGCCGACAGCGAGGCGGTCGGCTCGTCGAGGATCAGGACCCCGGCCTCGACCGACAGCGCCTTGGCGATCTCGATCAGCTGCTGGTCCGCCATCGACATGCCGCGGACCTGCGCCTGGACGTCGAACTTGACGTCGAGCTCCTCGAACAGCTTCCGCGCCTCGCGGCGCATCCCTCCCCAGTCGACCGTGCGCAGGGGACCCGACGGCGCGTGGCCGATGAACACGTTCTCGGCGACGGTGAGATCGGGGAACAGCCGCGGCTCCTGGTGGACGACCGCGATCCCGAGCGCCCGCGCCTGGGCCGGGCCTGCGATCACCCGCGGCTCGCCATCGACGCGGATCGTCCCGGTGTCGGGCTGGTGGACGCCGGCGAGGATCTTGACGAGCGTGCTCTTCCCGGCGCCGTTCTCCCCAACGAGCGCATGGACCTCGCCGGCGCGCAGGTCCAGCGACACGTCCGTCAGGGCCTGGGTCGCGGCGAACGACTTCGACACGCCGGCAAGCGAAGCGCGAACCGCCGCCCCCGCCACGGCGTCCGCCATCGCCGTCATGCCGGCGAAACCGGCGGGATCATCGTCACCTCGATGCCCCGTGCGCGCAGGTCGCGGACCATGTCGGTCGGCGCCTGGTCGTCGGTCAGCACGGCGTCGATCTCCCCGGTCCGGCAGAAGGTCGCGAACGTCACGCGCTGCCACTTGGTGTGGTCGACGATCGCGATGACCCGCCGGGCGGCGGCGACCATCGACCGCTTGATCTGGGCCTCTTCCTCGGTCGCGTCCGAGAGGCCGGGCTCGAGCGCGAACCCCGCGGCGCCGACGAAGGCGGTCTGGACGTTGATCCGGTCGAATAGCCCGTCGCCCAGGTGGCCCACGACCGACATCGCCTGCCAGCGCACCCGGCCCCCGGTCATCAGGACCGTGATCCCCTGCGTCCCCGCGAGCTCGGTCGCGATGCGCAACCCGTTGGTGATCACCGTCAGCTGGCTCCAGCCGCCCTGCTGGCGGATGCGGCGCGCGACCGCGAGCCCAGTGGTGCTGGCATCCATGACGATCGAGTCGCCGTCGTGCACGAGCGCGGCGGCGGCGGCTCCGATGCGCGCCTTCTCGTCCTGCTGGAGGCGCTCTCGGAGGTCGAACGCGGGCTCCGGGCGGTCGCGGACCGGCGTCAGCGCCCCACCGTGCGTGCGCATCAGGCGCCCCTCGCTCTCGAGGACGTCGAGGTCCTTGCGGATCGTCACCGTGGACACGCCGAACCGGGTGGCGAGGTCCCGGACCCGCACGCGGCCCTGCTCGGTCACGAGGCGGGCGATGTCGTCCTGGCGTTCGCGGGCGAAGACGTCGCCGGACGCGGCGCCGGTCGGGACGGTCAAGAAGCGGCCTCCACACGGGTCCCGGGCACGGGACGGAGAGGTGTCACGCGGGTGTCGGCGCATCTTGGCCCGAAGCGATCCGCAATGTCAAGAAACTAGATTGAAATGAAACGAAACCTGTGGCAGGCTGAGAGGACCGAGCTTTTGATCGGCTGGATCAGGAGCTCGACCGGGCACCGGGCGACGATGTCTACTCCTCCGACATCGTCGCCCGTCCGGTCGAATTCCCCGGCCGCGAGCCCCTACCATCGTCCCGGTGAGTCCGCGCACGGATCGCCGGCGACGGGCGACGGAGGCGCACGTGACGACCGAGTCCACCATCCTCGACGCACTGGCCGGGCACCGGATCGAGCTGCCGTCCTGGGCGTTCGGCAACTCCGGGACGCGGTTCAAGGTGTTCGCGCAGCCGGGCGTGCCGCGCGACCCGTACGAGAAGGTCGCCGACGCGGCCGAGGTCCACCGGTACACCGGCGTCGCGCCGACGGTCGCGTTGCATATCCCGTGGGACAAGGTCGCCGACTATGCGGACCTCGCGCGCCACGCGCAGGACTGCGGCGTCGCCCTCGGGACGATCAACTCGAACACGTTCCAGGACGACGACTACATGCTCGGCAGCGTCTGCCATCCGGACCCGCGGGTCCGGCAGAAGGCGATCGACCACCTGCTCGAGTGCGTCGACATCATGGACGCCACCGGCTCGCGGGACCTCAAGCTGTGGTTCGCCGACGGCACCAACTACCCGGGCCAGGACGACATCCGCGCCCGCCAGGATCGCCTCGCTGAGGCCCTCGAGACGGTCTACGGGCGCCTCGGCGACGCGCAGCGGATGGTGCTCGAGTACAAGCTGTTCGAGCCGTCGTTCTACACGACCGACGTGCCCGACTGGGGCACGGCGCTCGTTCATTGCCTGCGGCTGGGTGACCAGGCGCTCGTCGTCGTCGACACCGGCCACCACGCGCCGGGGACCAACATCGAGTTCATCGTCGCCTCGCTGCTGCGGGCGGGGAAGCTCGGGGCGTTCGACTTCAACTCGCGGTTCTACGCGGACGACGACCTGATGGTCGGATCCGCCGATCCCTTCCAGCTGTTCCGGATCATGCACGAGGTCGTGAAGGCTGACGCGCTGCGACCCGAGGCGGGCGTGGCGTTCATGCTCGACCAGTGTCACAACATCGAGCCCAAGATCCCGGGCCAGATCAGATCGGTGATGAACGTGCAGGAAGCGACGGCGAAGGCGCTGCTCGTGGACCGGGGGGCGCTCGAGACGGCGCAGCGAACCGGTGATGTCCTGGGCGCGAATGCCGTCCTGATGGACGCCTACAACACCGACGTCCGGCCGCTGCTCGGGCGGCTGCGGGAGCGGATGGGCCTCGACCCAGACCCGATGGCCGCCTACGCGCGGTCCGGGTATGCGGCGCGGATCGTCGCCGAACGGGTCGGGGGCAACCAGGCCGGGTGGGGTGCATGAGCGTCGACGCGTCCTCGCCCAGCCAGGCGCTGCTCGACCGGTCTCGCCGTCTCGGCGCGAATCCGCGCAACACGAACTACGCGGGCGGCAACACCTCGGCCAAGGGGACGGCGATCGATCCGGTGACCGGCGGGCTCGTCGAGCTGCTGTGGGTCAAGGGCTCGGGCGGTGACCTGGGCACGCTGACCGACGCCGGGCTCGCGGTGCTGCGGCTCGACCGGCTGCGCGCGCTGGTGGACGTCTACCCGGGCATCGAGCGCGAGGACGAGATGGTCGCGGCGTTCGACTACTGCCTCCACGGCCGGGGCGGCGCCGCGCCGTCGATCGACACCGCCATGCATGGCCTGGTGGACGCGGCCCACGTCGACCACCTCCATCCCGACTCGGGGATCGCGCTGGCCACCGCGGCCGATGGCGAGGCGCTGACGCGCGAGGCGTTCGGCGATCGCGTGGCATGGGTGCCGTGGCGTCGGCCGGGGTTCCAGCTCGGCCTCGACATCGCCGCCATCCGCGCCGCGAACCCGGCGGCCATCGGCTGTGTCCTCGGGGGGCACGGGATCACCGCCTGGGCCGACTCGTCAGAGGCGTGCGAAGCGAACTCGCTGGACATCATCGGGACGGCCGAGCGGTTCATCTCGGACCGCGGACGACCGGAGCCGTTCGGTCCGCTGCTGCCGGGGTACGAGGCCCTGCCGCAGGCCGAGCGCCGGGCGCGAGCGGCCGCGCTACTCCCGATCGTGCGTGGCCTGGCCTCGGTCGATCGCCCGCAGGTCGGTCACTTCAACGACGCGGACGTCGTGCTCGACTTCCTGGCCCGGGCCGAGCACCCGCGCCTCGCCGCGCTCGGCACGTCGTGCCCGGATCACTTCCTGCGGACCAAGGTCCGGCCGATGGTGCTCGACCTGCCGCCAACCGCGTCGCTCGAGGCCGTGACCGAGCGCCTGGGTGAGCTCCACACGGCTTACCGCGACGACTACGCGGCCTACTACGCACGCCACGCGACGCCCGACAGCCCGCCGATGCGCGGCGCCGACCCGTCGATCGTGCTCGTCCCGGGCGTCGGCATGTTCAGCTTCGGGGCGAACAAGCAGACCGCGCGCGTCGCGGGCGAGTTCTACGTCAACGCGATCAACGTCATGCGCGGCGCCGAGGCCGTGTCGACGTACGCGCCGATCCCCGAGGCCGAGAAGTTCCGCATCGAGTACTGGGCGCTCGAGGAGGCGAAGCTCCAGCGGATGCCGAAGGCGAGACCGCTGGCGACGCGCGTCGCGCTGGTGACGGGCGCCGGCTCCGGGATCGGGCGGGCGATCGCCCATCGGCTCGCGTCCGAGGGAGCGTGCGTGGTCGTCGCCGATATGGACCCGGCGAGCGCGGCATCGGTCGCGGACGAGCTCGGTGGCCCGGACGTCGCCGTCGCCGTCACGGTCGACGTCACGGACGAGGCGCAGGTCATCGCCGCCTTCGAGCAGGCCGTGCTCGCCTTCGGGGGCGTCGACCTCGTCGTGAACAACGCCGGGCTGTCGATCAGCAAGCCGCTGCTCGAGACCAGCCTCGCCGACTGGGACCTCCAGCACGACGTGATGGCCCGCGGGTCGTTCCTCGTGTCGCGCGAGGCGGCGCGGATCATGATCGGCCAGGACATGGGCGGCGACCTCGTGTACATCGTGAGCAAGAACGCCTTCTTCGCCGGGCCCAACAACATCGCCTACGGTGCGTCGAAGGCCGACCAGGCCCACCAGGTCCGCCTGCTGGCCGCGGAGTTGGGCGCGTTCGGGATCCGCGTGAACGGCGTCAATCCGGACGGCGTGGTGCGTGGTTCGGGGATCTTCGCCAAGGGCTGGGGCGCCGATCGCGCGCGGACGTACGGGATCCCCGAGGACAAGCTCGGCGAGTTCTACGCCCAGCGCACGATCCTCAAGCGCGAGGTGCTGCCCGAGCACGTCGCGGCCGCCGTGTTCGCGTTGACCGGCGGCGACCTGTCCCAGACCACCGGCCTCCACATCCCGGTCGACGCCGGAGTCGCGGCCGCGTTCCTGCGGTGAGCGAGGGCTCGCTGGCGGCGATCGATCTCGGCGCTTCGAGCGGGCGCGTGATCATCGGGCGGGTCGGGGCGGACACGCTGGCGATCGAGGAGGTCCACCGATTCCCGAACGACCCGGTCGCCCTGCCCGACGGGCTCCACTGGGACGTCGTCGCGCTCTACCGCTCGATCGTCGAAGGCCTGGGCCGGGCCGCGGCCGCCGCCCCCGACCTCGCCGGTGTCGCGGTGGACTCCTGGGGCGTGGACTACGGGCTGCTCGACGCGACCGGCGCCCTCGTCGGCCTGCCGTTCCACTATCGCGACGCGCGGACCGACGGGATCGCCGCGCGGGTGGACGCCATCGTCTCGCCGGACCGGATGTACGCCCGCACGGGGATGCAGTTCCTGCCCTTCAACACGCTGTACCAGCTCAGCGCCGATGCGTCGTCCGGCCGGCTCGACGCGGCCCGGTCGATGGCCCTGATGCCCGACCTGATCGGCTACTGGCTGTCGGGCGTGATCGAGGCCGAGGAGACGAACGCGTCGACGACCGGCCTGTTCGACCCGGGCCGCCGGGCGTGGGACGCCGACCTGATCGAAGTGCTCGGCCTGCCGGCGTTCGTGTTCGGGCCAACCGCCGAGCCCGGCTGGCCGCTCGGGTCGATCCGCGCCGCGGTCGCCGCGGATGCGGGGCTGCCGGAGGGCGTCCTGGTGACGCACGTCGGGTCGCACGACACGGCCTCTGCGGTCGTGGCCGTCCCGATGGCGGGCGAGCGAGCCGCGTACGGGGCCTGCGGGACGTGGGGGCTGGTCGGCGTCGAGCTCGACGCGCCGATCCGCGACGAGCAGAGCCGCCTCGCGAACTTCACCAACGAGCTGGGCGTGGACGGCCGGATCCGCTTCCTGCGCAACGTCATGGGCCTGTGGCTCCTCCAGGAGTCGATCCGGACCTGGGAGCGGGGCGGCGTGGCCGCGCCCTTGACATCGCTGCTGGCGGCCGCGTCCGGCCTCCCGACGGGCGGCCCGACGTTCGACCCCAACGACGCCTCGCTGCTGGCGCCGGGCGACATGCCGGCCCGGATCTCCGCGCTGATCGCGGCCGCGGGCGGGTCGCCGCCGGCCGGGCCGGCGCAGCTCGTGCGGTGCATCCTCGACAGCCTCGCCGCGGCGTTCGCCGCGACGGTCCGCGACGCCGTCCGCGTCTCCGGGCGCGAGGTCGACGTCGTGCACGTCGTCGGCGGTGGGAGCCAGAACGCGCTGCTGTGCCAGCTCACGGCGGACGCCGCGGGGCTGCCGGTCATCGCCGGTCCGGTCGAGGCGACGGCGATCGGGAGCATCCTCGTCCAGGCCCGGGCCCACGGGATGATCACCGGTGAGCTCGAGGATCTCCGTGCGCTCGTCCGCCGCTCGTCCGAGCTCCACCGGTTCGAGCCCCGCGCAGCCCACGCGCTGCGCGGATACTGAGGCGGTGCGCGTCGCCCTGTTCATCACCTGCTTCAACGACATGCTGTTCCCCGACGTTGGGCGGGCGACGGTCCGGCTCCTGCGGCGCCTCGGCCAGGAGGTCGACTTCCCCGAGGGCCAGACGTGCTGCGGCCAGATGCACTTCAACACCGGGTACCGTGCGGACTGCATCCCCCTGGTTCGGCGGTTCGCCGACGTGTTCGCCGGCTACGACGCGGTGGTCACGCCCTCGCCGTCGTGTGCCGGGATGGTCCGCCACCAGCACGGCCCGATCGCGGCGTCCACCGGCGACGCGGCTCTCGCCGATGCCGTCGGCACCGTGGTTCCGCGGGTCTACGAGCTCACCGAGTTCCTCGTCGACGTGCTGGGCGTGACGGACGTCGGGGCGTCGTTCCGCGAGACCGTGACCCTGCATCCCACCTGCCACTCGGTCCGCGCCCTCGGCATCGGCGACCGCCCGCAGCGGCTGCTCGGCGCCGTCGATGGCCTGACCCTGGTCGACCTCCCCGACGCCGACCAGTGCTGCGGCTTCGGCGGCACGTTCGCCGCCAAGAACGCGGACACGTCGCTCGCGATGGGGACCGACAAGATCGCCGCGGTCGCCGCCACCGGCGCGTCGGTCCTGACGGCCGCCGACACGTCGTGCCTGATGCACCTCGGGGGCATGCTGTCGCGAGCGGGATCGCCGGTCCGCGTGATGCATCTGGCCGAGATCCTCGCGGCCGAGCCGGTCGCATGACCGCCCCGCCCTCCGAGCCGGCACGCCTGCCGGCGACCCCGACCTTCGCCGGCACGCCGCCCTTCCCCGCCGCGGCTCGGGCGGCCCTCGCCGACGGCCAGCTGCGGACCAACCTCGCCGCGGCGACCAAGACCATCCGGACCAAGCGCGCGAAGGCGGTCGGCGAACGCGCGGACTGGGAGGCGCTGCGGCTCGCCGGGGCGGCGATCAAGGACGAGGTGCTCGGCGACCTGCCGGCGCTGCTCGAGCAACTCGAGGCGAAGGTCACCGAGGCTGGCGGCACCGTCCACTGGGCGCGCGACGCGGCGGAGGCGAACGCGATCGTCGCCCGCCTTGTGCATGCCGCCGGCGCCGACGAGGTGATCAAGGTCAAGTCGATGGCCACAGCGGAGATCGAGCTCAACGAGGCGCTGGCCCGCGAGGGGATCGCCGCCTGGGAGACCGACCTCGCCGAGCTCATCGTCCAGCTGGGCGGCGACCTGCCCTCCCACATCCTGGTGCCCGCGATCCACCGCAACCGGCGAGAGATTCGCGAGATCTTCGAGCGCGAGATGGCCCGTGCGGGCCGGCCGGCGCCCGCGGACCTGACCGACGACCCGCGCGCCCTCGCCGAGGCCGCCCGGCTGCACCTGCGCGAGAAGTTCCTGCGGGCGAAGGTGGCGATCTCGGGCGCCAACTTCGCGGTCGCCGAGACCGGCACCGTGATGGTCGTCGAGTCCGAGGGCAACGGCCGCATGTGCCTGACCCTGCCCGAGACGCTGATCACCGTGATGGGCATCGAGAAGCTGGTGCCGCGGTGGCAGGACCTCGAGGTCTTCCTCCAGCTGCTGCCCCGCTCGTCGACGGCGGAGCGCATGAACCCGTACACGTCGATGTGGACGGGCGTGACTCCGGGCGACGGCCCGCAGGCGTTCCACCTGATCCTGCTCGACAACGGCCGCACGGACACGCTCGTCGACCCGGTCGGCCGGCAGGCGCTGCGGTGCATCAAGTGCTCGGCCTGCCTCAACGTCTGCCCGGTCTACGAACGGACCGGCGGCAAGGCCTATGGGTCGCCGTACCCGGGTCCGATCGGCGCCATCCTCACGCCCCAGCTGCGGGGGGTGAACGTCCATCCGGTCGATGCCCAGACGGCGTCGCTCCCCTACGCGTCGTCGCTGTGCGGCGCGTGTTTCGAGGTCTGCCCGGTCCGGATCGAGATCCCGGAGATCCTCGTCCACCTGCGGGCGACGGTCGTCGAACAGCACGGCTGGCGCGGCCGGGTGTCGGAGGAGGCGGTCCTGATGGCCGCGGCCGGATGGACGTTCCGGGGGTCGTCACGGCTCGGGGCCGCCGAGCGTGCGGGCGGCCTCGGCGGCCGGCTGCTCGGACGAGGCGGCTGGATCCGGCGGGCGCCGGGGCCCGGCCTGTTGCGGGCGTGGCTCCGGGGCCGGGACCTTGCGGCTCCAGCGCCGGAGTCCTTCCGGCGCTGGTGGAGGCGGGTCGGTCGGACGGAGGTCGAGCCGTGACCGAGGCCCGGGACGCGGTCCTCGATCGCATCCGCGCCACCCTCGCCGCCGCCCCCGCGGCGCCCTCCCCCGTCCCCCGCGACTACGAGACGGCGCTCGCCGGCGACACTGATCTGGTCGAGCTGTTCGCGGAGCGGGTCGCCGACTATCGGGCGACGATCCACCGCAGCCACGCCGACGGCCTTCCGGCGACGATCGCCCGCATCCTGGCCGGCTGGGACGCGCGGACGCTGGTCGTCCCGGACGCCATCCCGGCCGCGTGGCTCTCGGGTGCGACGGCCGTGGTCACGCTGCGCGACACGCCGCCACTGACCAAGGCCCAGCTCGACGCGACCGACGCCGTGATCACCGACGCCGCAGTGGGGATCGCCGAGACGGGCACGATCGTGCTCGACGCGCGGCCGAGCCAGGGCCGGCGGGCGCTGAGCCTGCTCCCCGACCACCACCTTTGCGTCGTCCACGTCGAGCGGATCGCCGGCACGGTCCCCGAGGCTCTCGCGCGGCTGGACGCGGGCCGGCCGCTGACCTGGATCAGCGGCCCGTCCGCGACCAGCGACATCGAACTGCAGCGGGTGGAGGGGGTGCACGGCCCCCGGGTCCTGGACATCGTGATCGTCGGCTAGGTCGCCGCTCCGGACGCGCGGACGACGAGGACCGGGCACGACGCGTGGCGCACGACGTGATCGGACACCGACCCAGCCACCATTCGCCCGATCCGGCTCCGGCCGTGGGAGCCGACGACGATGATGTCGGCCGACTCGGCGGACGCGGCCGCGACGATCGACTCGCCCGGGTGGCCGGTCCAGACCATGAACGCCGCCTCGACGCCGGCGGTCCGGCTCCGGGCGACGAGGCGCCGCGCCGCTTCCTGGCGATCGTCCCGGATCTGGTCCCAGCGCATGGCGCGGCCCGACGGGACGCCGGTCCCGTCGCTCATGAGCTCGTCCGGGTCGATGACGCTGACGATCAGCAGCTGGGCTCCGTGCGCTGCGGCCAGGTCCAGCGCCCAGGTGGCGGCGTCACCGGACGCCGGCGCAAGGTCCGTGGCGAGCAGGATGCGGCGGATCCGGCTCTTCGGATCCGCCGCGCGCACGGACGACTGCTCGGTCAACTCCCTGGCGGGCTCCCGGTGCGGCGAGAGCCCGCCATCGACCGCCATGTCAGCCCGGCGCTGTGCTAGTGATCGCCGGTCCGCCAAACACCCGTCCCTTCCGCCACGGGGCGCCCAGCGCCGGCAGCAGATACCGGTCGAGCCCATACCACCCGGCGACGCGCCAGGCGAGGATGATCCCGATCGCCATCGTGAACAGCACGGGGTTCGTGGACGCCGAGCCGGCGAGCAGGAACGACATGTTCATGAGGGCTCCGAAGAAGGCCGCGAACCCGGTCAGCGCCCCGAACAGCAGCCCCAGCCCGACCGCGATCTCGCCGACCGTGATCAGCCACGCAAACCAGGTCTCGTGGTGCCCGGCGATCAGGAAGTTGACGAAGTCGCGATACCACTCGTAGCTGATCGGCGGCCGGCCCTCCTCGGGGACCTTGGCCGCGTTGGCCCAGAATCCGGCCAGCGCCGAGCCCCCGTCGACCCAGCCGGTACCCGTGAGCTTGTGCCAGCCCGCCTCGACCCAGGCGAAGCCCAGGAACAGCCTGATCGGCAGCCAGAACAGGCCGGCCCTGGTGTTCGAGAACAGGAAGCGCGCGAACCGCGGCCCCTCGATCTCGACCTCGGTGGCCTCGGGATCGTTGCGATCCTCGAACAGTGCTACCAGCAGCACGACGAACGTCACCCAGAAGGCGACCGTCAGCACCTGCCGGAGCGCGGTGCCCTCCTCGATCTCGAGCCACGGGTTGAACAGCACGATCAACAGCGCGGCCGCCAGGATCCCGATCGGGACCACCATGCGTCGCAATGCACCCATCGTCCCTTGCCTCCACTCACTCGTCGATCGACGTTCATCGATCTCTCGAACGGTCGGGGCCATCGTGGCCGCGGGCATTGGAGCGCGAAGCGGCAGGAGGTCACATGGATGGGGGGCCGAGTGTCACGTCCGGCCGGGACCGTCGCGGGCACCGATCGGCGGAAGCGCGGACAATGGGTGCGCCGTGGCGACGATGATCCGGGGACGCGCGCACCTCGCCGCCCTGACCGTCCTGGCGGTGATCGCCGGCGCGTGCGGAAGCGAGGCGCCGACCCAGGCGGTGTCATCGACGGCCCCGACCCCGGTCGCCGTCGCCTCCCCGGGCCCATCCGACCCGACCGATGCGGGCGGGACGACCGCGGCGGACGGCTCGTGCGTCGCTCGGACCCTCGACGCCATGACCGAGGCGCAGCGGATCGGCCAGCTGTTCATGATCCAGCTGCCGAAGGACCAGCTGGACGCGAAGCACCGCGCGGCGATCGAGGATGACCACTTCGGCTCCGTCTGGTTCGGCCGCAGCACGGCGGGCGTCGAGGCGCTGCGCGCGGTCTCGAACAGCGTCCAGCGTTTGGCCACGCCGGCCGCGACGAACGGCGTTCGGTTCCTGATCGCGGCCAACCAGGAGGGCGGGCTGATCCAGGGCCTGTCCGGACCAGGGTTCGCCACGATCCCGTCCGCCGTCGACCAGGGCCGGATGACGCCGGCTGCACTCACCGCGGCCGCGGTCACCTGGGCGCACGAGCTCCGGCGGGCGGGCGTCAACGTCAACTTCGCCCCGACGGCCGACGTCGTCCCACCCGGGGGTGACGCGACGAACGCGCCGATCGGCCAGCTCGATCGGGAGTACGGGCACCACCCGCGGGTCGTCGCCAGCCACGTCGCGGCCTTCATCGGCGGCATGCGCGCCGGGGGCATCGCCACGACGGCGAAGCACTTCCCGGGCCTCGGCCGGGTCGAGGGCAACACCGACCACACGGCCGACGTGGTCGACACCGTCACGACGCCCGACGACGCGTACCTGCGCCCCTTCCGGCGGGCGATCGACGATGCCGTGCCGTTCGTGATGGTCTCGCTCGCAACGTACGAGCGCATCGATGCCTCGGCGATCGCGGCCTTCTCGCCGACCATCGTCACGGGGCTCCTGCGCACGACGCTCGGCTTCAGGGGCGTGATCATGTCGGACAGCCTCACGGCCGAGGCCGTGGCGGCGATCCCGCCGGCCGATCGCGCCATCCGCTTCATCGCGTCGGGCGGTGACCTGATCGTGCTCGGCCGCCTCGCGACGGCGATCTCGATGGCGAAAGGCCTGGCGAGCCTCGCGGCGACGAGCCCGGCCTTCGCGACGACCATCGATGCGGCGGCGAGGCGCGTGCTGCGGGCGAAGGCGGCGGCCGGCCTGGTCGACTGCGGCTCGTAGGGCGACCGAATCGGAAGACCGGCTGCCCGAAGGCAGCCGGTCCTGTTCGCGGCGGTGGTGGCGACGGCCGATCAGACGGGTCCGCGGCCCACCCTGCGGGTGCCGGTGACCAGGCCCACGACGACGACCACGATGACCGCGCCGATGACCGAGGTCACGATGGTGCTCAGGTCGAACGCGCCCTGGAGCGGGTCCTTGACGTTGAACAGCAGGCTGGCCAGGAAGCCGCCGACGATCGCGCCGACGATCCCGAGGACGATGTGGCCGATGACGCCCAGCCCTTCGTCCCCTCGGACGAGGAACCCGGCGAGGTACCCGGCAATGGCGCCGAGGACGATCCAGGCAATCAGGTTCATGAGTTTGACCTCCATCCCAGTTCTCGGTTGATGCCCGTGACGGGCGACGTGGAGGCGATCGTCGGGGTGGGATGGTTGCGCCCATGGCAAGGGACGGGCACTGCGTCTTGCGTTCCCATTGCGCGCCGCTGCTTGTCATGCCACTGCAAGAGGCGGGAGCCGCCGCGGACCGCCCATTCCACGCCTGCTGAAGCACGGTGGTGGGGCGTACCACGGTGACCCGCCATGAAGAACCAGCCGCTCGTGCTCGTCGCCGACGACGAGCCGCCCATCACCCGCCTCGTGGCCCTCGCGCTGTCGGCCGACTTCCGCGTCGTGACGGCCACGGGCGGCGAGGAGGCGCTCCAGATCGCGGACCAGGCCAGGCCCGACATCGTCCTGCTCGACGTCCTCATGCCGGACGTCGACGGCATCGAGGTCATGCGCCGGCTGCGCGAGTGGCGCCCGGTCCCGGTGATCCTGATGACGGCCAGTGGGTCCACCGCCCAGCGGACGAGAGGCCTCGATCTCGGTGCCGACGACTACGTCGCGAAGCCGTTCCACCCCGACGAGCTGGCCGCCCGCGTCCGGGCGGTGCTCCGGCGTGCTTCCGGCGTGGCGGCCGGCAGCGTGCCCGTGCGCGTGGGCGACATCGAGATCGACCTCGAGCGGCGGCACGTGACCCAGGGCGGTCGCGCCGTGTCCCTCAGCCGCCCGGAGTGGCTGCTGCTCCAGGCCCTGGCCACGAACGCCGGCCGGGTCGTGTTGCACGGCGAGCTGCTGACCGAAGTCTGGGGCCCGGAGTTCCGCGACGACGTGCAGTACCTGCGCGCGTGGATCAGCCGCATCCGCCGCAGGCTGGGCGCGCAACCCGGCGAGGCGGGACCGATCGTGACCTTTCAGGGCATCGGGTACCTGCTTGATGTGGAGCAACCGCCCGCAGCGCGGACGTAAGCCCGCTGCAAGCCGGACGGGGTCCGCGTCGCGACTGCGTGCAACCACGTCCGCCGCATGCTCCCAGCGGGAGGCACCGCCTCCCGCTGTACTCGACTGGAGACACCCATGACCACCGCCAGCACCACGAGCGCGGCGCGCCGCGCTCCGGATGAAGCCAGGGAGAGGGAGTCCGTCGCGGCCGCGCGATCGAGCCTTGCGGACACCGTCGATGCGGTCCGTTCGACTGCGAGCAGCGTCGGGGACCGCCTGCCCGAGGTGATCGAGACGATGAAGTCGAGCGCCGCCGACGGCGCGCGATCCATGCAGGCCTGGTCCGCATCCCGGCAGCGCCTCGCAGTTGCCTTCTCACTGGGCCTGGGTATGGGCCTCACGCTGGCCGGTGCGCCCCGCCTCGCGATCGCGAGCGCGCTGGTGCCGGTCATCGTGGTCGCGGCCACCATCGTCGAACGTAACGAGGGAGCGTCCTGATGCTAACCCGAACGATCCGTGTGAACGGAACCACCATCGACCCGGCCGAGGCGATTCGCTCGACCGGACTCGACACGATGCCCGAACGCGTCGATGCCGCCATCAACGCGGCCGGCGAATCGCTGCGCGATGCGGGCGACTCGCTGCGCGCGACCGTGCACCAGCTCTCGGCGCCACCGTCCCGCACGAGGATGCCATCGACGCGCGGCTGGCTGGCCGGATTCGCGTTCCTCGTCGCCGCGATCGCCCTCGCGACGTGGCTGTTCCGTCGCATGTCGGCTGCGCCGATGGCCCTCAGCGCGGATGACCTCGACGCCCTCGACCTCGAGGATCTCGAGCGAGCCAAGGGCGAGGGGATGGGCACCGCGGTGGGCACCGCCATCGCGAGCGATCCGCTGCACGTCCCGTCGGACAACGACCTGATGGGCGTGATGGCCGAGCCCGCCGCGATTGGCGAGCACAACGGTCGCTAGGCCGATGCGCAGCACCCGCGCCGGCCCGGCCAAGGCTGTGGAGACCTGGCAGATGCCGGTCCAGCTGGCCGCGGCTGGCGCGATCATCGTCGTCGCCGCCGAAGACGAGCGCTTCGGCGGCGCGTTGCGCCGGGCGACCGAGCTCGCGACCAAGCGCGGCGAACCGCTCCTCCTCTACGACTGGGACGCCCCCTCCTTCCTTGCCGAGCCGCTGCCGACCTGGTGGTCGAGCGAGGGCTCGCGCGACCAGCTTCCCGATCGCCTCGATCCGGAGCAGCTGCGGACGGCCGGTCGGGGAGCGCTGGCCGCCCAGGTCGATCGCGCGCGCGACAGCGGCGTCGAGGCGTTCGGCTGGCTCCCGTCTGACCACGGCCCAGGACCGCTGGCGGACTACGCCGGCGCGCAGGGAGCATCGATCGTCGTCGTGCCCCGCGACCTTACCGAGCTGCACGGGCTCGACGCCCTGATCAACGGCACGGCGCGCCCGGCGGACGAGCTGGTCGAGCGCGCCTCGGCCGCCGTCGTCATCGTCTGAGGCGGGTCAGACGGACCCGCCCCGCGCTGCCCGATCGTTTTCCGTGCCCTCGGACGGCACGTCCCGGATCTCGGGCAGCTCGGTGAGATCCGCCCCCGTCTCGGGGTCGTCGGTCGGCTCCTTGATCCTGGCATTACCGATCTCGCCTTCCAGCACGTCGCTCGAGTCGCGAACCCGCCCTTTGACCGGCTCGTCGAGGGTCTCGTCGGGATTCACGACGCCGCCGACGCGATCTTCACGGCGTACATCGCCAGTTCCTCGCTCAGTGTGTTGGAGCTGGAGATCTGCGCGCGCTGCATCGCCTGTGATGCCTTGCGGAGCTCGGTGTCGTCCCGGTCGCGCGCGATCGCGAGCATCCCGCCTGCCCCGTCGGCCTGCTTGCGCTTGAGGCTGACGAGCACCGCGTGCGCCTCGTAGAAGTCGCTGTCGGCCCCTTCGGTGACCGCGGTCTCCAGCGTCTCGGTCATAAGCTCGGTCAGCCCCTCGGCGACGTCTTCGACCTTGCCGGTCGCGCCGTGCGGCTTGCCCAGCTTCTCGAGCTGCTCGAGGAACGCGCGATCGTCGGCCAGGGCGCTCTTGAGCTCACGCTTGGCGCTGGCGACGGGGTGCTTGGTTGACAGGGACTGTTCGGCATCGACAATCGACCGCTGGATCGCGATCGCCTCGTCGTACTCATGGGTGACGAACTCGTCGCCGACCTTGGCATCGCTCATGGCGTTCTCCTCGGTGACTTGGGTGACATCGTCGAGCCCGGCGCGAGGGCGTGACCTTCAGCCGGGCTCGATGGTCCGCGATCGCTTCCCGACGGGGTTCCAGTCGATCCGGCCGAAGCGAACGCTAGGGAGCGCGCCGATCAGCGGCGATTGCAGCCGGTGGTCAGCTCATTGCAGATGCCTCGCGCGACGCACCCCGAGTGGTTGTCGCCGTGTCAGAGTTGGAGTGTGCAGCCCTCCGTGGTCGTCGCCCGGTGATCGCCACCCGGACCATCGATTGGGTCGAGGGTGAGATCCGCCTGATCGACCAGACGCGCCTCCCGGACGAGCTCGTGGTCCTCCGGATCACCGAGCTCGACCCGCTGATCGATGCCATCGCGCGCCTCGCTGTGCGCGGCGCGCCGGCGCTCGGTGTCGCGGGCGGGCTCGGCGTGGCGCTCCTGGCCGCGCGGCACGCCGGTGACAGCGCTGCGGTGCATGCAGGCGCCCACCGCCTTCGCGCGGCTCGACCCACGGCTGTGAACCTGGCCTGGGGCGTGGATCGCGCGCTCGCCTGCCTGCCTGCGGGCGCCGACGAGGTGCTCGCGGAGGCGCTCCGGATCCGGGACGAGGACATCGCGGCATGCGCGGCGATCGCGAGCCGCGGAGCGGACCTCATCGCCGGGCTCGTCGACCGGCCGCGCGTCCGCGCCATGACGATCTGCAACACGGGCGCGCTCGCCGCCGTGGAGCGAGGGACGGCGTTGGGCGTCATCGGGGAGCTGCACGCGCGCGGAACGCTCGAGGAGGCCCTCCCGCTCGAGACCCGGCCGTTGCTCCAGGGAGCACGACTGACCGCGTGGGAGCTGGCGGAGATGGGTGCCCCGTTCCGGCTCGTTGTCGACGGCGCGGCGGCCTCTGTCCTGGTGGGCGGTGGCGTGGACGTCGTGCTGATCGGGGCTGACAGGATCGCGCGCAATGGCGACACGGCGAACAAGATCGGCAGCCTCTCGCTCGCGATCGCCGCCCGCCACGCAGGCGTCCCGCTCCTGGTCGTGGCACCCGAGTCGACCGTCGATACGGCGACGGCGTCGGGGGCCGACATCGCGATCGAGGAGCGTGCCGACGACGAGGTGACGGGTTTTCGGGGCGTGCGGACGGCACCGGCGGGGACGCGCGCGCTGAACCCGGCCTTCGACGTGACCCCCGCTGGCCTGATCACCGCGATCGTCACGGATCGTCGCGTCGTGCGGCTCGATCGCGGCGAGGTGCCGGGCTGAGGCAGGCGGCCGCCCTGACACGCCGTTGCAACGGGTCGGCGGGCTTCGTACGCGTGTCGCGCTCGCCGGCAGGAGTACGGTTGCAGCATGGGGACGGCTGCCCGTACGTGGAGCGTCCGTGGGCAGGGGTCGTGAGGGCGAACACCACATGGGTGAGACGCGGGTCACCGTCTGGGTCGATCGCGAGGCGCTGGAGATCGAAACGCGCGTGGGACGCGAGATGGAGCAGCGCGTCCAGCCCGAGGCCGATGCCGCGATCCGCCACCTCGTTGAAGCCGACTGTCGCGTCGTGATGTTCGGTCGGGCGAGCGCGGTCGACGTCAGCGCGAGCGATGGACTGCCTTCGATC
>DATDJA010000131.1:0-2023 GCA_036520795.1 Candidatus Limnocylindrales bacterium | reverse complement strand
CGACATCGGCATCCGCTGCACGACCTGCAACCGCCACGTGCTCGTCGATCGTCCCGCACTGGAGCGCCGCATCGTCGAGTTCGTCCAGCGCGGTGATCCGGACCTGAGCGCCGCCGTCGCGCCGCGGCGCCCGTGAAGCCTCACCCGGTCGACGCCGCCGCCGGCGCGCCGAACGGTGCAGACGGCGGTGACGAGCAGGAGACGTCCGCCCTCGACGTCTTCCGCAACCGCCCGTTCCTGCTGCTCTGGCTCGCCCAGGCGTTCACCCAGATCGGCGGCAACATGGTCATCTACGGCCTGACCGTCATCATTCTCCAGGCGACCAAGTCGAACACGGCCGTCAGCCTGCTGATCCTGACGTTCCTGCTGCCGGCTGTCCTGTTCTCGGCGGTCGCAGGCGTATACGTCGACCGGTTCGACCGCCGCAAGATCCTGATCCTCACCAACGTGCTGCGCGCCGCGGCGTTCGTCCTCACGTTCCTCGCCGGCGAGACGCTGGCGGCGATCCTCGTGCTCAACGTCGCGGTCTCGACGATCACCGTGTTCTTCGGGCCTGCCGAGGCGGCGATGATTCCGTTCCTCGTCCCGCGGCGGCAGCTGCTGGCCGCGAACGGCGTGTTCACGCTGACGGTCAACGCCGCGTTCGCGCTCGGGTTCGCGCTGCTCGGCCCCATCGTGGTCACGCTGGTCGGCGCCCCCGCGCTGATCCTGATCGTTGCCGCCTGCTACCTGATCGCCGCCGGGTTCTGCTGGACCCTGCCGTCGTCGCCGCCGACCTCCGACGCGGACGCTCAGGGCGCCCCACTGGCCAGCATGACCCACGACGCGGAGGCCGCGATGGGCTCCACGCTGGGTCAGCTGCGCGAGGGCATCTCGTTCGTCCGCGGACACCGGTCGATCGGGTGGTCGCTGACCTACCTGGCCGTGGCGGCGTCGCTGGTCGGCGTGCTGGGCGTGCTCGGGCCCGACTTCGCGACCGACTCGCTCGGTCTCGAGCCGAAGGACTTCGTGGTCGTCGTCCTGCCGCTCGGGTTCGGGATCGTGACCGGGATCCTGCTGCTCAACTCCTTCGGCCACCTGCTGCCCCGGCGCCGGATCATCGAAGGTGGCCTGTTGCTCCTTGGGGTGATGCTGGTCCTGCTGTCCGTGGCGGGCCCGATCTCGCGGTTCCTCCAGCGCGCCGAGACGGCGACCGGGATCACGTCGTTCGCTGGCTTCACCTCCCTGCTCGCTGTTGTCGTGCTGATCGCGCTCGTCGCCGGCATGGCCTACGCGGCCGTCGCGATCCCGGCCCAGACGCAGCTGCAGGAGGACCTGCCCGAGGACGTCCGCGGGCGCGTGTTCGGCATCCTGAACATGCTGGTGTCGGTCGCGAGCTTTGCGCCCATCCTGATCGTGGGCCCGGTGTCCGACTGGATCGGGACCACGACGGTGCTGGTGGTGGTCGGCTGCATCGTGACCTCGGCGGGCGCGCTCTCGATTCTCCGGCGGGGACCGATTCGCCCCTCGGAGCCGCTCGTTGACGGGACGCTGCCTCCGATTGCGCTCGATCCCGCCATGGCCGCCGGAAATGGGGACGGCGATGCCGACGCGGCCGCGTGGCGGGCCGGCCTGACCGCCGACGACGAGGATTCGGAACCCGTGGACGCGGGATGACGCCGCCCGCCGACCTGGTGCTGGTCGGCAGGATCGCGACGCTCGCCGGGACCGATGGCCCCGGCTGGGCGGAGGCGATCGCGGTGTCCGGGGGACGGGTCGTCGCCGCAGGGACCGCCGTCGACGTCGGCGGGCTCGCGGGACCCGGGACACGTCGCCTGACCCTTGCCCGCGATGAGGTCGCGGTCCCGGGTCTCACCGATGCCCACCTCCACCTCGTCGACACCGCGCTGGCCGGGTCGCGGGTGGCGCTCGAGGGCTGCGGGTCGATTGACGAGCTGGTGGATCGGGTTCGAGCAGCGGCGGGGCCCGATCTCGAGCGCTGGATCGAGGGCGGTGGCTGGGACCCGGACGCGCTCGGGCGCTG
>DATDJA010000130.1:0-5491 GCA_036520795.1 Candidatus Limnocylindrales bacterium | reverse complement strand
GATGATCCCGAGCCCCATGCCGAGGAAGCTCGCGATCAGGATCAGGTTCGTGAAGAAGCCGAAGTAGACGACGTTCGACGGGATCCAGCGGATCAGGAACAGCTCGACGAACAGCAGCGTGGCGCTGGTGAGGAACAGCCGGACGCGTGGATCGGCGAGGGCCGGGATCGGCGTGACGAGTTGTCGCGCGGTGGTGTTCACGCGGCGGGCCGCCAGCTCAGCACCCCCAGGGGCGGACGCCGTGTCGACGCGAGCCACGCGATCACTCCGATGAGCACGATCGGCACGTCGTTGAGCGAGTAGCTCCACTGGACCGAGCTGTCGAGTGCCGCGTGCGCGTAGTCGACCCATTGCCGGCCGAAGGGCACCGAGACCATCGCGATGATGCCGAGTGCCAGCCAGAAGGACCGGCGGTCGGACCCAAGAGCGGCCACAGGCAGGAGGGTCGGCTTGAGAATGACGAGCGCGAGGGGCCAGCGGATGACCGTGCCCGCGGCGACGGCCGCGGCCACCCACATCGAGGGGTTGCCGAGCACCACGATCTGCACCGATCGCCACCACCACACGCAGCCGGCGATCGCGACGAGTCCCCAGAGGCTCGGCCGCCAGTAGACGACCACTGCGGCAATGATCCCGAGCGGGAGGATCCACCACAGCAATGCCGGCAGCACGAGGAACGGGGCGAACAGCAGCATCGTGGTCGGCGGGTAATACGAGTCACCGGTCAGGATCGGGTAGTGACCGTGCAGCTGGCGGTCGAGGTAGAACGAGCCCCCCGCGAGGGCGCGCTCCGTATGGTCGAGGTACATCGTGAAGTCGAGTGCGACCAACCGCGCGAGTGCCTCGGGGTTCACTAGCAGGCCGGCTACCTGGAGGACCGTCAGGGCGAGCGCGAGGCCGATGACGGCGACCCCGGCCAACCGCATCGAGGGCGATGTCCGGGCGCGGGCGACGGCGTTCCCTGCGCTCAACCGCCATCCGGTGGCGAGGGCGCGAGCGTCGACTGCCGCGTCCCGGCCGATCACCCGGCGGTCCCGCGTCGGAGCCGCGGCCGCCGGCCCAGTCGCGACCGCATCGCGACCCAGTACCAGTGCAGGTAGTGAGGGAGCCACTTGCGGAGCTTGAAGTTGCTCTCGCCGGCGGTCCGGTCGCGCCAGGTCGTGGGGACCTCGGCCACGCGGCGGCGGTCGATCGTCGCCTTGACCGTGAGCTCGAGGGCGAGCTCGAATCCCGCCTCGCTCTCGATGCGGGTCTCGTCCAGGAAACGGCGCGAGTAGAGCTTGAAGTTGTTCGTGGGGTCGTGGGTGGCGACGCCGCCGAACCAGTGCAGCGTGAGCCCGGCGGTCCGGCTCATCAGGCGCTTGAGCGGCGGGCCGCCGACCTGGTGGCCGCCGCGCATGTAGCGCGACGCCGACACGACGTCGGCGCCCCCGCGGGCCAGTTCGACCATGGCGTCCACGACCTGCGGCTCGTCGGAGCCGTCGGCCATCGAGATCAGGACGTAGTCGCCGGCCGACGCCGCGATCCCGGCGCGCATCGCGTTGAGCACGCCGCGCCCGAGGTCGTTGCGCAGGCCCCGGATCGCGGGCAGCTCGGCGTGGAGCCGCTCGATGACGGGGACGGTGGGGTCCTCGTCGAAGTCGTACACGACGAGGATCTCGTGCGGCGCGGCGACCCCGGCGTGCAGCGCCCGCAGGACGGGCTCGACGGCCTCGCCCTCCTTGAACACCGGCACGACGATCGAGAGCTCGGTCACAGGCGTCCGGCCTCCAGCTCGTCGCGGATCCACGGGACGACCTCGCCCAGCATCGTCCCGAGGCTGGTCGTCGCCTCGAACCCGAGCACCGCGCGGGCCTTGCGCACGTCGGGGACCCGCAGCTGGACGTCGTGCTCGAACGGCGGGTCGGAGACGTAGTTGAACGCCTTCGCGCCATCGTGGACCTCGTCCCAGATCGCTTCCGCCAGCTCGAGCACGGTCGTCGATGCGGCCGTGGACAGGTTGAAGTCGTCGTTGATGGCGGCGTCGGACTCCATCGCCAGCCGGATCCCGCGCGCGAGGTCGCCGCCGTACGTGTAGTGCCGGACCTGCGATCCGTCGCCCAGGATGTGCAGCGGGTCCTGGCCCTTGAGCGTCTTGAGCGCGAGGTCCGGGACGACGTGCGACAGGGCGAGCTTGACGTTGCCGCTCATGACGTCGGTGTCGCGGACGGCCCGACGCTCCCCGATCCCCACGCAGTTGAATGGCCGCAGGATCGTGTATGGCAGCTGGTACTGCTCCCAGGCGCCGTGGGCGAAGTACTCGGACGCAAGCTTCTGGAAGCCGTACGTGGAGATCGGCGGCGGCGAGGACCGCTCGGCGCCCTCGGGCGTCGGGAACACCGTCGTCGACTCGAACACCATGGAGCTCGACAGCACGATGATCCGGCGCAGGCGCCCGGCCTTGTGCGCGGCGATCGCCGCCTCGAACGTGGAGGCCAGGATCCGTTCGTTCTCGGCCAGCAGGTCGAACGCGAACTCGTGGAAGTAGCTGATCCCGCCGATCATCGCGGCCGCGGCGACCACCTGGTCCACGTCCGCGGCGAGCTCGGTGACCAGCGCGGCGTCCTTCGCGTCCCCCTCGACCAGCCGGTAGCGCGGGTTCCCGTCGTACGACTTCGACACTCGCCCGTACTTGCTGAAGTTGTCGAGCCCGACGACCTCGTGGCCCGCGGCGAGCAGCTCCTCCACGAGGTAGCCGCAGATGAACCCGGCGGCGCCGGTGACGAGGACCCTCACCGTGCTACAGCCGGATCCCGGCGCCGGTGGCGTTCCAGATGTCAACCACCTCGCGGCCCGCGAGATCGAGCGAGCGGTAGGCGCGGTGGGGAGCGCCGATGACGAGGATCTCGCTGCCCTCCAGGACGTCCTCGAGCGGGCTCAGTCGGTCGTCGGTGACGTAGGGGTCCGCGCACAGCACGCGCGCCCCGGCCCACTCCAGGAGCTTGCGCAGCTTGAAGCTGAGCGACGCGCGGATGTCGTCCGACTCCGCCTTGAACGCCATGCCCAGGATCCCGACCGTGCGGCCGCGCAGGCTGCCGTGACGCCGCTCGAGGGCGGCGACGATGTACGCCGGCATGCCCTCGTTGATCTGCATCGCCGCCTGCCCCATCGGGAAGTGGTCGGAGGTGAAGGCCGCGAGCTGCATCGTGTCCTTGAACAGGCACGGCCCGGCGGCGAAGCCCGGACCCGGCAGGTCGGCGGCCCGCGGGTAGTCCTCGCGGACCGCGCGCAGGACGTTGGTGTAGTCGACGCCCGCCTGGTCGGCGATCGCGAAGAACTGGTTCGCGACGGCGAACTTCATGTAGCGCCATGTGTTGGTGAACAGCTTGGCGAGCTCGGCTTCCTTGCTCGTCGTGCGGAGCGTCTTCGCGGCCAGCCGCCCGAACAACGCCTCGGCCCGGTCGCCGGCGGCGGCCGTGTCGGCGCCGATGATCTGGGGCAGGGAGCGCAGCTCTTCGAGCGCGTGGCCCTCGGCGATCCGCTCCGGGCAGAACGCGACGTCCACGTGCTTGCCGCGCTCCGCGAGGGCGGCCGCGACGTACTCGGTGGTGCCCGGGTAGACGGTGCTGCGCAGCACGACCAGCGAGCCGTCGCGGAGCTGGGGCGAGATCTGCTCGACCGCGCGCTCGAACACGCGCATCGACGGGCCGAGGAACTCGTCCACCGGGGTGCCGATGACGAGGAGGACGGCATCCGCACGGCCGATGATGGCCGCCTCGGTGCTGAGCTCGAGCCGGCCCGTCGCGAGGACCTCGCCCAGCAGCTGGTCCGCGCCGTGCTCGAGGAACGGCATCTCTCCCCGCCCGATCTGCTCCAGCGTGGCGCCGTTGATGTCGTAGATGCCGACCCGCAAGCCGGCGTCGGCGAAGGCGAGGCTGAGCGGCAGGCCGACGTGGCCACCGCCGCCGAGGACGACGATGTCCACGGCTGGCGCACCGACGGCGGCGGGCGAACGTGTCTGCAAGCTGGCCTCAGTCATCGTTGGAGTCGACTCCGGGGCCGACTCTAACAGTTGGTCCCACGGCGGCGGATCGGTCGAAGGTACGGGTCCCGACCACTCGTCGGGTGAGCACGAACGCGGCGTAGACCACCACCAGCTGCGCCGTGAGGGCGGGCGCCGCGAGGGCGACGGCGAGGGCCGCCGAGTCGGCGCCGGCGCGCGCCGAGAACACCGAGTAGTGGAGCTGGCCGCTGGGCCACAGGGTGGGGACGACCAGGCGGAGCGCGGTCCGGATGCCGAGCACCGCGAGCGCGACGACCACCAGCACCATCAGCACCGGGTTGCCCCACGCGTTCAGGTCCGGCGCCTGCGCCTCGAGCGTGTCGCGGACCACCGGGAGCTGCGCGACGAACATGCCCCAGGGCAGCACGAGCAGGGACCCGACCCCCAGCGCCGCCGCGACCAGGACCTGCCGCCAGCGCCCGTCGGCGAGGATGGCCGGGACGCTGTAGGGCTTCACGAACGCCGTGAGCCACGCGCCACCCACGAGCACCAGGCCGGCCAGCGCCGGGTCCGGGTTGCCGGGAAACAGCGCCTCGAGGAACGGCGGGAAGAGCAGCCACCAGGGGCCGAGTCCGAGCCGCCGGATCACGATGAGCCAGCCGACGACGTCGGCCACGGCCCAGAACGCACGCGCCGCGTCCGGCCCGAACGGCAGCAGCGGCACGCTGAGGAGCAGGGCCGGAGGGGGCGCGGCGAACGCGATCCCGCCCGTGGACGTCACGGCCCACGGGTTGCCGCCCGAGACCCAGGTCTGCGTCGCGCTCAGGTACAGGCTGGCGTCACTGAACAGGTTCGCGGGTTCGGGGACATACCGGTTGAGCTGCGCCCGCAGGGCCAGCAGCCCGATACCGATGAACACGCCGGTCAGCGCCCAATAGGCGATAAACGTCCAGTCGAACCGGACGCCGGGTCGCCGGTGCACGAGCCACGCCGGCGTCGACCGGCTCACGGGCTGGATCGGATGAGGAGCACCCCGTCCGCGTCCGCATGTGCCGTGGTCCACGTCCCGGGTGGAGCGTCGGCCCCCGCCGGCACGACCATCACGTTCACGCCCCATCGGTCGAGGACCTCGAGCGCGTCGGCGCCACCGCGGGCGATGGTGTCGTAGTCGTCCCACACGGCAGCCGGGAACAGCTCGAACCTCGAGTCGAGAAAGTACGAGGGTTCGGCCGCCGCCCACTCGAACCACGAGGCCCAGGTCTGGGGCAGATACACGCGATCGCCGGGCTTCGCAGCGTCGCGCGCCGCCTGCGCGAGGCCGGATGGCGCGTACGTCAGCAGCCCCACGCGCCCCGTCAGCGGGTCGACGGGACGCCACCACGGCAGCGAGATGACGATCGCGAGCAGGAACAGCATGGCGATGAGCGCAGCGATCGGGCTCGGCCGGGCGGCTCGGGCCGCCGCACCCGCCGAGCGCGGGGCGAGCACGACGGGCAGGGCCGCTGCGAC
>DATDJA010000129.1:0-2315 GCA_036520795.1 Candidatus Limnocylindrales bacterium | reverse complement strand
GCGTTGTGGATGAACCCCACCCGAGCGTGGACGAAGGCGCGCTGAACGTGGACCGGGCGGGGACCGAGCAGGACCCGGCCGATTACCACATGTTGCGATGCGGTCGACAATCGGACCACTACATCTTGTGGTTTTGGGCTTGACCGCCGCCTCCCGGACCCGTACAGTTGGACGGTCGCCCCAGCGCCGGTCGACCCTCGAAACGCCTCCGGAAGCGGCCCCCAGGCCGCCGACGAGGACGCCGGAGCCAGCCGACGCAGAGACGGCCCGACGGACGGACTCGCAGCTACGCGTCACCCCATCCCGTGACCGCGAGTCGGCTGGACCGCCGGAGCCCAGCGAGACCCGCGAGGGAGCGGGAGCGGAGGAGTCGGAACGACATGACCCAGGTTCGCGAGGTGGTCCCCGTGATGGACGCGAAGTCGGCACCCAAGCGCACGAAGCCCGCGGCGACCGCCGGGCACGGGCCGAAGACCCGCAAGGGGCTCGGCGGCGTTTACGGGGCCAGCTTTACCGGCGAGGGGACCCGCGGCCTGACGTTCGAGCGCCGCTGGACGCGGCCGGGCGTGCACCCGTACGACGAGATCACCTGGGAATACCGCACCGCCGGCATCAGCTCCGAGACCGGCAAGTCCGTGTTCGAGCAGAAGGACGTCGAGGTCCCGGCGTTCTGGAGCCAGCTCGCGACCAACGTCGTGGTCAGCAAGTACTTCCGCGGCCACGTCGGCACCCCGGAGCGCGAGCACAGCGTCAAGCAGCTCATCGACCGCGTCGTCAACACGATCGCCGCCTGGGCGGAGACCCAGCGCTACTTCGCGACGGACGAGGACCTCGCCGCCTTCAAGGCCGAGCTGACCCACCTCATCGTCCACCAGAAGATGGCGTTCAACTCGCCGGTCTGGTTCAACGTCGGGATCGAAGAGAAGCCGCAGTGCTCCGCGTGCTTCATCAACTCGGTCCAGGACAACATGGGCTCGATCATGGACCTCGCCAAGACCGAGGCCATGCTGTTCAAGTACGGCTCGGGCGCCGGCGTGAACCTGTCCCCCATCCGCAGCAGCAAGGCCAAGATGTCGGGCGGCGGCATCGCCTCGGGCCCCGTCAGCTTCATGCGCGGCTACGACGCCTTCGCCGGCGTGATCAAGTCGGGCGGCAAGACCCGCCGCGCGGCCAAGATGGTGATCCTCGACGCGGACCATCCCGACGTCATCGAGTTCATCGAGTCCAAGGCCGGCGAGGAGCGCAAGGCCTGGGCCCTGATCGAGCAGGGCTACGACCCCTCGTTCACCGGCGAGGCCTACGGCAGCGTGTTCTTCCAGAACGCCAACCACAGCGTGCGCGTGACCGACGCCTTCATGCAGGCCGTCGAGCGCGACGCGGACTGGCAGACCCACGAGGTCAGCGACGGCCAGCCGGCGGGCACGTACAAGGCCCGCGAGATCTTCCGCAAGATGGCCGACGCCGCCCACCTGTGCGGCGATCCCGGGATCCAGTACGACACCACGATCAACGACTGGCACACCTCGGCCGGCACGGACCGCATCTACGCGTCGAACCCGTGCTCGGAGTACATGTTCCTCAACGACACCGCGTGCAACCTCGCCTCGCTGAACCTCATGAAGTTCGTGCAGGCGGACGGCGAGTTCGACGTCGACGCGTTCCGGTTCGCCGCCAAGGTGACGATCACGGCGCAGGAGATCCTGGTCGACAACGCCAGCTATCCGACGACGAGGATCGAGGAGAACAGCCACCGGTTCCGGCCGCTCGGTCTCGGCTACGCGAACCTCGGCGCCCTGCTGATGAACCGCGGCCTCGCCTACGACTCCGTGGACGGGCGCAACTACGCGGCGGCCATCACCGCCCTGATGCACGGCGAGGCGTACCGCCAGAGCGCGGTCATCGCGCGCGACCACGGCGGCGCGTTCGTCGAGTACGACGTCAACCGCGACTCGTTCCTGCGGGTCATCGGCAAGCACCGCGACGCGGCGTACGAGATCCCGACCCAGGGCGTGCCCGAGGCGATGCTCGACAACGTCAAGGGCCTGTACGACGAGGTCCTGGCGCTCGGCACGCAGCACGGCTACCGCAACGCGCAGGTCACCGTGCTCGCGCCCACCGGCACCATCGCGTTCATGATGGATTGCGATACGACCGGCATCGAGCCCGACATCGCGCTCATCAAGTACAAGAAGCTGGTCGGCGAGGGCTACCTCAAGATCGTCAACCAGACGGTCCCGGCGGCGCTGCGCAAGCTCGGCTACTCACCGACGGAAGTCGAGGAGATCGTCGCTTACGTCAACGAGCGCGAGACGATC
>DATDJA010000128.1:0-3247 GCA_036520795.1 Candidatus Limnocylindrales bacterium | reverse complement strand
GCGATCCGGTCGACGTCGACCTTCGCCCTCGACTCGATCGCGGTCAGCGCGTCCGCCGGCACGAGGCCACGCCCGACCTGGGCCTTGCAGACGGCGATCTCGACCTCGAGCATGCGCTCGAAGCGGGCCCGGTCGGTCCACACGGCGCCCATCTCGGGCAGCGTGTAGCGCGGGATCATGCGCTGGCTCCCGCGGGGATCGGCAGGTCCCTCGCGATGTCGTGGCGGCGCTGCAGGCCGTCCCAGTCGATCGTGTTCGCGGCCCGCTCGGCGGCGTCGCGGGCGGCCGTCAGATCCGGTCCGCGACCGACCACCGTCAGCACCCGCCCGCCGTTCGTCCCGAAGCCGCCCTGCGGCCGGCCGAGCGTCCCGGCGTGGAAGACGAGCGCACCCGGCCCGGTCGCCGTCTCGAGCCCCCTGATCGGGTCGCCCCGGCGCGGGTCGCCGGGATAGCCCTTCGCGGCCAGCACGATGCCCACGGCGGCCCCGGGCAGCTCGGGGATGCGGGGCGGGGCGTCGACCGGCAGCCGGCCGCGGGCGGCGGCGAGGAGCAGCGGCCCGAGGGAGCCGGCGATCCGGGGCAGGATCACCTGGGCCTCCGGGTCGCCGAGCCGGACGTTGCATTCGAGAAGGGCCGGGCCGTCGGCGGTGAGCATCAGCCCGGCATAGAGGAAGCCACGGAACGGTGATCCGCGGCCGGCCATCTCGGCCAGGATCGGCCGGTGGACCGCCTCGAGCACGCGCTCGACCGCGTTGGCGTCGAGGTCGGGCAGTGGCGAATAGGCGCCCATGCCGCCCGTGTTCGGCCCCCGGTCGTCGTCGCACAGCCGCTTGTGGTCGCGGGCTGCGGGAAGGGCGATCGCGCTCGTCCCGTCGCACAGCGCGATCACGCTCGCTTCCCTGCCCTGGAGCCGCTCCTCGATCACGAGCGCGGGTTCGTCGGCCGGCCGCCCGGCGAGGAACGAAGGCACGAGCTCCAGCGCCTGCCCGAGCGACTCGGTGACGATGACGCCCTTGCCGCCGGCCAGGCCGTCGGCCTTGAGGACGGCGCCGGCCCCCGTCGCGTCCAGCTCACGGACGAAGGCCTCGGCCGTCGCGACCTCGCCCGGTCGGAACGCGCGGGCTCGCGGCGTCCGGACGCCGGCCGCTTCCGCCACCTCGTGGCAGAACGCCTTCGATGTCTCGAGCCTCGCCGCCTTGCGATCCGGCCCGAACACGGCGACCCCCGCTTCACGCAGGGCATCGGCGACCCCGGTCGCCAGCGGCGCCTCCGGCCCGACCACGACCAGCTCGGCCGCGTGCTCGCGCGCGAGCGCGACGACGGCCACCGGTTCGAGCGGATCGAGGCCGGCAACACGGACGTGGGGCTCGCCGGCGATTCCGGCGCTGCCGGGCGCGACCAGGACCTCGTTCACCCCCGGCTCCCGGCCGAGCTTCCACGCCAGCGCGTGCTCGCGGCCGCCACCGCCGACGACGAGGATCCGGGTGGGCATCACGAGCGTCATCGGTGGCTGCTCATCGGGTCAGGCCGCCGGCGTCGGGCGATGGCGCTTTGGCCGCCACGCGCGCTCGATCGTCTGGGTCCGCTCCGGGCCGACGGAGACGAACACGATCGGCACGCCGGCATGCTCCTCGAGCGCGGACACGTAGCGGCGGGCGGCCTCGGGCAGGTCGGCGAGGCTGCGGACATCGTGGATGGGCTGCTCCCACCCCTCGAACGCCTCGTAGATCGGGGTCGCGCGCGAGAGCGCCGATCCGCTCGAGGGCCAGACGTCGACCCGCTTGCCGTCGATCTCGTAGGCGACGCACAGGCGGATGGTCTCGATGCCCGACAGGATGTCGAGCTTGTTGAGCACGACGGCGGTGTTCGAGTTCACCGCGACGGCGTAGCGCATCGGCACGGCGTCGAACCAGCCGACGCGACGCGGCCGCCCGGTGACGGTCCCGAACTCTCGCCCCCGCTCGGCGATGCCCTTGCCGATGTCGTCGAACAGCTCGGTCGGGAACGGCCCGGAACCGACCCTCGTCGAGTAGGCCTTCATGACCCCGATGACCTCGTCGACCTGGAGCGGCCCGATCCCGCCGCCCGTGCAGGCGCCGCCGGCGACCGGGTTCGAGGAGGTCACGTACGGGTAGCTGCCGTGATCGAGGTCGAGGAGCGTGCCCTGAGCACCCTCGAGCAGCACGTGGTCGCCGCGACGGAGCGCGTCCTGGACGAGCCAGGTGGTGTCGTCCAGGTGTGGCGCGAGCCGCTCGCCCCACGCTGATGCCTGGTCGACGAGCGCGTCCACCGTGAAGCCCTCGGCGCCCATCGAGCCGAGCAGCAGGTTCTTGTCGGGCAGGGCACGTCCGATGCGCTCGCGCAGCACCTCGCGGTCGCACAGGTCCTCCATCCGCAAGCCGAGGCGCCAGGCCCGGTCACCGTACGCCGGCCCGATCCCACGCCCGGTGGTGCCCACCTTGGCCCCGCCGAGGCGGACCTCGTTCGCCTTGTCGAGCGCCACGTGGTACGGCATGATCACGTGCGCGCTGCGGCTGACGCGGACCTTCGACACGTCGATGCCCCTCGCCTTGAGCATGTCGAGCTCGGCGATCAGCGTTGCCGGGTTGACGACGACACCGTTGCCGATGACCGACGTGATGTGCGGGTACATCACGCCCGACGGGCACAGCTGGAGCTTCACGGTCTCGTCGCCCACGACGACCGTGTGGCCCGCGTTGTCGCCGCCCTGGTAGCGCACCACCATGGCGACCTGCTCGGCCAGGAAATCCGTCGTCTTGCCCTTGCCCTCGTCCCCCCATTGGAGCCCGACGATCACCGTGGCAGGCATCAGGACGTCCCCAGAATCAAGAACCCCAGACCCGATGGGTCTGGGCTCTGGATAGACATCTCCCGTTTCGATCCGCCGAGGGTTCGGTGGATCGCTGTCGTCTGGTCGCCAGGACGCCTCTCTGGGCGGCCGATGCGCCCTGCAAGCGCGATCGTTGACCTCCTGCTTCGCGGACCCCGCCCGCTGGTGTCGAGGACGGCCGGAGTATAGCAGGGCCCGGCTGTCTCGGACTGGCCGGGCGAGCTCATGCGAGGTGGTGCCGATGGGCACCGATCCTGCCTCGGACGGGCCGACTTCGAGCGTGACGAAGCCCGCAGCCGTACTTCCTGCGACCCGGTGGTGGTACGTCCGGTCGGTCCGGGTGACTGAGCCTGCCACGTAGCCTTGTCGGGTGATGCGCCTACTGGGGGTCCTGGC
>DATDJA010000127.1:0-4296 GCA_036520795.1 Candidatus Limnocylindrales bacterium | reverse complement strand
GCAGGTGACGGTGGCGTTGGGCGCGAGGGTCGCGGTCGGCGGGCAGGTGACGGTGGTCTTGTCGTCGGTCACCGTGATCGGGCCCGACAGGGTGACGTTGCCCGTGTTGCGCACGAGGTAGCTGTAGTGGAGGACGTCGCCCACCGCGTTGTAGCTGGTCTCGGTGGCGCTCTTGACCAGCGAGAGGGTCGCGGTCTGGACGGCGTTGACGGACGTCGCCGCCGTCGCCGGCACGCTGGCACCGGTGATGTCGGTGGACGAGGCCGTCGCCGTGTTGTCGCGGTGGCCCGCATCGATGTCCGCCTGCGTCACCGAGTAGGTGCCGGAGCAGGTGAGCGTCGCCGCGGGGGCCAGGGTGGCCGGCTGCGCGGGCGCGCACGAGAGCACGCCCAGGACCGGGTCGACGATCGAGACGCCGAAGAGGGTGGTCCCGCCGTCGTTGGTCGCCGTCAGCGTGTAGTGGAGGACGTTGCCGACCGCGTTGAAGCTCGTTTCCGCTGCGCTCTTGGTCAGCGACAGGTGACGGAGGTAGACGACCTGGCTTGCCACGGGCGACGTGATCCCTGAGGCCGACGCCGTGGCCGTGTTGGTCACCGACTTCGCGGTGACGTCGCCGGCCGTGATCGTGTAGGTCGCCGAGCAGGTGACGGTCTCACCCGGATCCAGGAAGGCGTCGGAGTTGCCGACGGTGGTCAGGGCCGGACAGGAGGCTGTGGCCTTGTTGTCGGCGACGGTGACCGGCCCTGCGATGCGGGCGCCGCCGTCGTTGCGGACCTGGTACTGGTAGCTGATCGTGGCGCCGGCCGCGGCGAACGTCCCAGGATTCGCGGTCTTCACGAGCGCGAGCGACAGGTTCTGGATCGTCGTCTGGTCGGTGCTCGAGTCGTTCGTGTCGCCGGTCTTCGGGTCAGCCACGGATGCCGTGTTCGAGACCACCGTCCCGGGCGCCGCGGCACCCCCGACCGTCTGCGTGAAGACCAGCACCTCCTGCGCGCCTGCAGGCAGGCCCGAGGTGCAGGTGACCGTGCTGCCCGCGAGGCTGCACGGTCCCGCCGGGCCCGTCGCGGAGCTGAGTGTCGCCGCCCCCACGCCCGTGGCCGGGAACGTGTCGCTGACGACCAGCGGGTTCGCGTCCGTGGAGTCCGGGCCGTTCATCGACCCGGGGCCGCTGTTGGTGACGGTCACCGTCCATGTGATCACGCCGCCCTGGTCGACCGAGGGTTTGGGGCTGGCCACCTTGGTGATCGAGAGGTCGTAGCAGCTGATCGTCAGCGAGGCGCTCGCCGTTCGCGTGGCGGTGACACCCGTGATGTCGGTCGTGCCTGTCTGGGTCGCGCGGTCGACGACGCTCGCCGTATTCGTGATCGTCGAGCAGGCGGCCGTGTTGGCGATGATCTGCTCGTAGCTGATGGTGATCGATTCGCCGGCGTTGAGGCCGCGGACCCCACCCGACGGGGCGCCGGAGAGGCTGGCGTACGGCCGGGAGCACGTCGTGCTCGCAGGCATCGAGGCGCCGACGCTGACGCCTGAGCAGGTCAGGCTGCCGCTGGCGAGGTTGGTGTCGCTGCCACCCGACACGTTGAAGGCGGTGACCCTCCAGGCCGGTGCCGGCCCGCCGTTGGGGCCGGCGGGCAGGGTGTCACCCAGCGTCACGGTGTCGCCGCGGGTCATCGGGTCCGGGCCGGTGTTGGTCACGATGACCGTCCAGGTGACCTTGCCGCCGGCGTTCACCGTTGCGCTGGAGACCGACTTGCTGACCGAGAGCTGGTACAGGCAGGGCAGCCAGTCGATCGCGATCGATCCGGTCGCGCCGTTGCCGACGCCCGTCGGCGAGGCCGTCCCGGCCACGCCGGACACGGAGGTCGGAACCGTCGCCGCCGGGACAGGTGCCGTGCCTCGCACCCAGCTCGATCCGCCGCCACCGCCGCCGCCGGTTACCGACTGGTCGTTGGTCGACGCTCCGCCGCCGCCGCCGGTGTAGCCGCCGCCGCCACCACCACCGCTGTCGTAGTTCGGGTCGGGCCCGCCGTTGCCGCCGGTCCCGGATCCGATCGTTCCGCCGGCCGCGCCGTTGCGGGCGGCGGTCGCCGAGTTGACGCCGCCCGTCCCGCCGGCAGCGGCCTGGCCACCCTGGCCTCCGCCGACCGTCGTGGCTGCGGGCACGTCAACGCCGGTCTGACCGGTCGTCCCGACGGCGACGCCACCGGCCGCGATCCCGGTGAAGCCGCCACCGCCACCGACGCCGCGCGGCGTCGCATTGTGCGCGGCCCCGCCACCACCGCCACCGCCCGCCACGATGACCGTGGTCCCGGCGAGGTCGACCGACGTCCGGCCGCCGCCTCCGCCGCCGCGATGGTCGGTGACGATGGTCCCACCGGCCCCGCCGGTGCCGATCGCGCCGCTGCCTGTTCCCCCGGTCGTCCCGATGCCGCCGCCGCCGACGCTGCCCCCGTACGCCTGGCCGGGCACGACCGCAAACGTCGCCGTGATGCTCGCCCCCGCGCCACCGGTGCCACCGCTCGCGCCTGTGGTCGGCACGGACGATCCTCCGCCACCGACGGCAGTGATCCGCGCGCGACACGCGCCGTCCGGGACGGTCCCCGCGGTCAGGGCGCCCGCAACGGTGCTGCTGACGGCACCCGGACCGGTTGCCGGGTCGGCCAGGGCGGGGGGGACGGCCGCGAACAGCGAGATGAGCAGTGTCGCGACGGCGAAGACCGGGAGGATCCGGGCAACGCGAACAGCGTGCGGGTGCGCTGACGCGGGGGACTGAGGCAAGAGCTGACTCCGGGGCGCTAGGTGACGGACGGGCGACCCCCCAGGGACACTCCGTGGAGCCTATGCGCACCGGTCCACGCACGAACTGGGCCGGAAGTACTGACGCCGGTCGAACCTGGCGTACGGGTCGGGACGACGATCGGGCGGTGGCCCGAGCGTCAGGCGGGCCGTTGCCCGGAGGTCAGGCGGGCGTTCCTCCGAGCCGCACCGAGACGGCGCCCGCGGTCTCGCGGACCTGCTGGACGAGCTCAGGCACGCGCCGCGGCGTCACCCGGAACGCCGGGCCCCACACGTCGACCGCCGCGATGACCTGGCCGCGGGCGTCGTGGACCGGCGCGGCCACGGCGTTGAGGCCGGCGTCGTACTCCCCGAACCCGGTGGCGAACCCGCGGCGCCGGACGCGCGCGAGCTCTTCCAGGAGCGGCTCGAGGTCCGTGATCGTGCGGTCCGTGAACCGGTCGATGCCGCGGCGCACGAGGCGCAAAACCTCGCGCTCGGGCAGCGACGCCAGGAGCACCTTGCCCCCGGCGACCGAGTGGAGCGGCACGCAGCGCCCGGTCCAGTCCCCCATCGCGACGAGGTTGGGCCCGTCCGCCTGGGCGACCGTGAGCAGCTGATCCCCGTCGAGCACGCCCAGGCCCGTCGTCTCGCGTGTCGCGCGGGCCAGCCGGTCGAGCTCGGGCATGGCGATCGAGCGCAGGTCGAGCGTGCGCTCGGCGCGCTCGGCGAGCCGGATGACCACGAGGCCGAGGCGGTACTTGCCGCTCTCCTCGTCCTGCTCCACGAGGCCGCGCTTCTCGAGCGTCGCGAGCAGCCGCGACGCCGTGGACTTGTGCAGGCCCAGACGGCGCGCCAGCTCCGTCACGCCCGCCTCGCCGTGGCTGTCCCCCAGGGCCAGCAGCAGGGCGGCGGCCCGGTCAACCGACCGGACGGCGTTCCCGTCGAGCGTCATGCGATGCGACCCTCCCGGTGGGTTCGGTGGTTGATCGTTCGATCGACTGCCGGCGTCAGCCGGCCGCGTGGCTGGACATCGCGCCCGTGGCGTCCGCGGCGAGCTCGCCGTGGGCCCGGGCCTCGAGCGCGGCGTCGAGCGACGACCCGAAGATGGAGATGATCCGATCGATGGTGTCGCCCTGGGCGTGCGCCTCGCACATGAACCAGGGTTCCCGGCTGTCCGGCTCGGGCATGGCACCGCGGGCCTGCATCCCGATCGCGATCGCGTCATACAGCTCGTGGTCAGTGTTCGCCCAGTCGCGGTACTCGGTCGCGACGCGCTCCGTGAACATGATCCCGAACATCGACGGGTGCCCGGTCAGGTGGTAGGCGAGGCCCTTGGCGTCGAGCAGGCCCCGGATGCCGTCCTGGATCTTCGACCCGGTGGCGTGGATCGTCGCGAGCGCGTCGGTGTCGCGCAGGATCTCGAGGGTCTTCGCGGCGGCCGCGGCCGCGACGCGGTTGCCGGCGTAGGTGCCGCCGTGGCTGACGTTGTCGGGCAGCATCGCCATGACCTCGTCGCGG
>DATDJA010000126.1:0-2346 GCA_036520795.1 Candidatus Limnocylindrales bacterium | reverse complement strand
CGCGATCCAGAGCACGATCGACGCGGACATGGCGCCTCCCGGCAAGCACGTGATGTCGTGCTTCGTCCAGTACGCGCCGTACAAGCTGCGCGAGAGCGACTGGGACACCGAGCGCCAGAACCTGGGCGACACGGTCCAGCGAACGCTCGAGTCGTTCTTCCCGGGCTTCGGGGACCTGGTGCTCCATCGCGAGGTCCGGACGCCGCTCGACATCGAGCGGATCGTCGGCCTGTCCGAGGGCAACATCTTCGCCGGTGAGTTCCTGGCGCCGCAGATGTACTTCTTCCGGCCGGCGCCGGGCTGGAGCGACTACCGGACACCGATCGACGGCTACTACCAGTGCGGCTCGGGGACGCACCCGGGCGGCTGCGTGATGGGGGCCCCGGGGAAGCTCGCGGCAATGCGGATCGTGAAGGACCGCGAGCGCGCCGCAGAACGCCCGAAGGCGGTCGCCGCCGCTCGCTGACCGCCGGCGCGGACGGGGCTGCACGCCCAGCGTTCAGTGCGGCGGCGGATCACCTGATCCTGCACGCCCCGCGAGCAGCTCCACGGAGCCAGGCCCCGAGATCCGGCGTTTCGTTCGCCGGCCGTGCAGCGCGGCGGCAGAGCCGCTGGAGTGCACGCCCGTCGTGCAACGGGCGCGCCGGCCTGTCGATTCCCGCCGCCCCCGAGCGTCGTTCGGGTGAGAGGCGGTGCCGGACGGGCCGCCACCAGCGGCCAGGAGGGCTCAGCGATGGGCAACCACGTCATCCACGTCGAGGTCACGGGCAAGGACGGCCCCAAGCTCCAGTCGTTCTACCGGGACGTGCTCGGCTGGACGTTCGACACCAACAACCCGGGCGGCTACGGGCTGGCCCGCTGGGGGGACTTCACGGCCGGCGTCGGCCCGGCGCAGGACGGCGGCCCGGGCTTCGTCACGTTCTACGTCCACTCGGACGACCCCAAGGGCGTCCTGGCCAAGGCCGAGGCGTCGGGCGGGCGGGTGATCATGCCGCTCACCGAGGTCGCGCCCGAGACGACCATCGCGCTGTTTGCCGATCCGGAGGGCCACGTCGTCGGCCTGATGTAGGCCCCGGCTCCCGCGAGCTCGGTCCGGCGCCCGGCAACGTCCCGGCGCCGGATCTCCATGTCCGGTGCGCCCGCGCGGGTGACGATCGGCCTATTCTCCGTCGCCTCGTCTCCGACGATCATTGCGGCAGAGGGTGACCGCGTGGTCATCAACGAGGGGAGCGCGTGCGCCGAGCCGTCACCGCGGCGACATCGCTGTGCCTGCTGCTGGCGGGTACGTCGATGCCTGCGCGCGCCGCAGGCAACTCGCCGCCCGTCGCCGTGGACGACCCTGGTCCGGCCTGCGGGGGGCTGGCTGCCTTGGGCGGCTCCTACCCGGTCACAGAGGACTGGCACGACTGGTCGTTCCTGGCCCTCGGGTGCGCGCCGCTCGTCAACGACAGTGACCCCGACGGCGACCCGCTGTCGGTCGAGCTCGTCGGGCAGCCGGCACATGGCGAGGCGCAGGTCATCCCGGGGACGCCCACCGATTGGCTCCAGTACCGCCCCGCTCCCGACTACAGCACGCCGCGCGGCGACGAGCCCGGCGGGACCTGGACCTCGGACGTCATCACCTACCGCGCGTTCGACGGGCAGGCTTACTCCAACGAGGCGAGTTACCGGCTGTGGGTCGCGCCGGTCAACGACCCGCCCACCTTCACGCCCGGTCCGGCCCTGATCGAGACGCAGGTCGGCGCCGGGCCGGTCTCGGTCCAGTGGGCGACGAACGTCTCGCCCGGCCCGGCGAACGAGAGCGACCAGTCTGTTCATTTCGAGATCTACCCCGGTGGTCTGGACGACACTTTCGCGGTCAAGCCGACCATCGACGCCGATGGCGTGCTGACCTTCACGCCGGGGACGAAGCCCTGGCTCTCGACGATCTACGTCTACGCCCAGGACGACGGTGGCCTCGAGGACTGGAACTTCTCGCCTTCCGCGCCGTTCGACTATCCCGACGACTCCAGCGACCAGGTGACGTTCGAGATCGCGATCTACCCTGCGCCACAGGCGCCGCCGGTCGCCGTCGATGACAACCTCACCGTGCTCGAGGACACTCCGGGCCACGTCTCGGTCATCGGCAACGACACGGATATCAACGGCGACAACCTCGCGCTCATCGCGGTCGGGGCGGCCGGCAAGGGGACCGCGACGATCCACTCCCCGGGTTCCTGGCAGGTCGACTACGTACCCGCTCCCGACGCCAACGGGTCCGACTCGTTCAGCTACACGGTGAGCGACACCGATGGCGGCACCGACACGGGCACGGTGCACGTGGCGATCACCCCGGTGAACGACGAT
>DATDJA010000125.1:0-2261 GCA_036520795.1 Candidatus Limnocylindrales bacterium | reverse complement strand
TCCCAGGGACCCGGCGGCGGCACGGTTCGTTCGCCGCTGGGCATGCCGGACGCGTCGCGGACCAGCATCGCGTCCGCCGCGAAGTCCACGACGACGGGGCGTCCGCCGGGCTCCAGCACCCGACGGAACCATGGATGCCAGCCGATCGTGGCGGGCATGGGTTCGGCTGATTCGAGCGCGAGCTGGAATGTCATCTCGTGCTCGTCCAAAGCGAGTCGCTGGACGACACGACCGCGATAGGGCCACCGCTCGTCCAGCTCGATCGAGAGCGTGCGGGCATCGTCAACGCGCCACGGCCGGTCCCACACGACGCCGTGGATTGCATGCGGCGGTGACCCCAGCGGCAGCTGGTGGGAAGCGCCGCGGAACGAGAACCGGCCCTCGCGGATCCGCCCGGCGAACGGCACCATCGGGTAGCTGCCCCAGCGCTTCAGGTCCGGATCGCCCGTAACCAGCAGTTCGCGGCCGTCGACGGTCAGCGACCCTATCCGACCGCCGTCGGCGGGCAGGATCGTCGCCCGAACGCCGCCGGCCTCGAGGACCAGCGGGTCACCCATCGAGCGCCGCTCCCTCGATGCAGCAGGCGATGACGCCGAGGCCGGCGAGCCGCTCGACGGATGGGGGTCGCGTGAGGGTCCAGGCGGCGACGTCGAGGCCGGCCGCCCGGGCGCTCTTGAGCGACGCCGGGGTGATCGCCTTCCACTGCACGGCGACTGCGCGGCAGCCGAGGCCGGTCGCGGTCGCGAGGGTCGCCGCGCCGAGATCGACGGCGTTCAGCCAGCGCGGCCAGCCGGGCACCAGCTCCTTCATTGCGGCGAGGGACACGAGGTCGAATGAGGAGACGACCGCGCCCTTGGGCGCCTTGCCCCGACCGGCGCGCAGGACATCGGCGGTCGCCGCGCCGTGCCCCGCGCCCTTGAGCTCGACGTCGAGGAACGTCTCCTTGGGCAGCGCCGCGAGCACCTCGGCGAGCGACGGGATCCCCGCCCCGCGCAGCTCCGAGGCGGTGAGCTCTGCGACCGCGGCGTCCCGGCCCTGCACCCGCTCCAGCGTCTCGTCGTGGAGCAGCACCGGCACGCCGTCGCGGCTCAGGCGGACGTCGAACTCGACGCCGTCGACCCCGTCGATGCCGGCGGCCAGCACGAGCGCCTCGAGCGAGTTCTCGGGGGCCAGGCGCCAGTCGCCGCGATGGGCGATCCGCAGCATCGGCGCCGGGGTGGCGGGGCTCATGGGCCCGCTCCCTCGTCGCGCCCGATCCGGACCCGGGCCACGACGCCGAGGTGGTCGGACGGGTACAGGGTCAGATCGCCAGCCGCCGGGCGGTCGAATGCGAGCCGCGCCTCGTCGACCGCGATGGCGCCCCGGAGCCAGATGTAGTCGAGGCAGTCGGGCTCGCCCTCGGTGTCCATGCCCTCGGCCTGGAGCCCGCTGGGCCAGGTGACGGCGGGCTCGCGGCCATTGGCCTCCGCGCAGGCGGACCGGAACCCGGCGTCGCACATCCGCGCGTACGCGGGCTCGTGCGGGTCGGCGTTGAAGTCGCCGACAACGATCAGCGCGTCGTGTGGCGGCGAGGCGTCGAGCCACGGGAGCAGCGCTCCGACCTGGTCGCGGCGCCTCTCGATCGCGTCCGACGGGTGGTGCAGGTGGGTGACCGCGAATACGAGCGTCGCGCCGCCGGGCAGGACGAGCCGCACGCGGTGCGCCGAGCGCGCCGTGCCAAGGTCGAGCCGCTCCACGTCAGTCGCCACCAGCGGCGCCTTCACCAACAGGCTGTTGCCGTACTCGGGGCGCCCGGCCCAGCCACGGACCGCCTCGTAGCGGCCCTCGCCCGCCGCACCGAGCAGCCGGTCCTGCTGCATCGGGTAGACGACCTCCTGGAGCCCGATGAGGTCCGGCTGGAGCGCGGCCATGTCGGCCAGCAACAGCGGCAGGCGCTCGGGCCAGCGGTCGGCGAGGTTGAGGATGTTGAGCGTCGCGACGAGCAGGCGATCCATCGGCTCCTCGGTGGTCAGGACTGCGCGGAAGGAGGAGCGGCCACGCCGCCGGCGGAGCCGACCGCGACGGCGCCGGCCGCGGGTCCGACGGGGATCGCGAACGAGAACGTCGAGCCCTTGCCCTCCGCCGACTCGACCCAGATGCGGCCTCCATGGCCTTCGACGATGTGGCGCGCGATCGACAGGCCGAGGCCGGTTCCCCCGCCCCGCATCCGCGCCCGGTCGGCCTTGTAGAAGCGCTCGAAGATGCGCGGTCGGTCCATCTTC
>DATDJA010000124.1:0-7715 GCA_036520795.1 Candidatus Limnocylindrales bacterium | reverse complement strand
CCGATCTCGACGGCGCCGCCGATGCGGTCGAGGCCGCAGAGACGCTTCACGAGGCGGTGATGGCCGGGGAGCAGGGTCGGTCGCGTGTCAGCGCGGCCGCGGAGACGTTGTGGGCGATCCGGGATCGCTACGCCGACGCGTTCCCGCTGCCACCGGACCGCACCGCGGCGATCTTCGAGGATCTCGGCGACCGGCTCGGCGCGATCTACGAGGCCGAGGTCGAGGCCCTCGACGTGACTGCTCGGGTCATCGGCCGATGACCCGCGAATTGGCCAAGCCTGCCCACCCGACCGACGCCTCGGCGGACGCCTTCATCGCGCGGCTCGAGGGCGAGGCGTCGGAGGCAGAGCGCCTCAAGTACCGGCGCTACTTCCCGGACCGCCACGACGAGTTCATCGGCGTGCGGATGGGCGCGGTGTTCGCGGCCGCCCGGGACTTCGCGAGCATGGACCTCGACGAGGTCGAACGGCTGCTCGAGCACGACGCGCATGAGGTCCGCGCCGGCGCGGTGCGGATCATGGCCGAGCAGGCCAAGGCGAAGGCGACGACGGACGAGCAGCTCCAGGCCCTCGCCGCCCTCTACCTCCGGCGGCACGACCGGATCGACGACTGGGACCTCGTCGACCTCGGCGCCTGGGAGGTGCTCGGGCGCTCGCTCGTGCACCGGCCCCGCGACGTGCTTGACGAGCTCGCCGCGTCCGACGACCCGTGGCGCAGGCGCTCGGCGATCACCGCGACGTTCGCGTTCATCCGGCGCGGCGACCTCGACGACACCTACCGGATCGCCGGGCGCCTGCTGAACGACGAGCACGAGCTCGTTCGCAAGGCAGTCGGTTGGGCGCTGCGGAACGCCGGCGACCACGATCCTGAGCGACTCAACGTCTTCCTCGATGCTCACGCCGCGACGATGCCGCGGTCGACGCTGCGGAACGCGATCGAGAAGCTGGCGCCCGAGGAACGCAAGCGGCTGCTGGCGCTCGGTGCGCGCCCGTAGACTGGGCGGCGATGACCGGCTGGATCCAACGGATATGGCAGCAACCCTCGGCGGTGCTCCTCGCCGTCCAGCTGTTTGGGGTGCTGCTCTACCCGTTCATGGACGACTCGCCGGTCGGGCGGGCGGCGCTGTCGTCGTTCGGGCTCGTGGTCCTGTTCCTGGCCGTCCGGGCCGTCCGGACCACGCCCGCACTGACCTGGATCGCCGTTCTGCTCGGCGTGCCGATCATCTTGCTGACCATCATCGAGGTCATCGACCCGCTTAACCAGCAGGCCCTCCTGTTGTCGTCGGTCCTGCTGGCGGCCTTCTACTTCTACACGAGCCTCGCGCTCCTGCGGTACATGTTCCTCGACCGCTTCGTGACGAGGGACGAGCTGTGGGCGACGGGGGCGACGTTCACGGTCGTCGCCTGGGCGTTCGCGCACACCTACATGGCCATCCAGGTCGTCTGGCCCGGGTCGTTCACGGCAGCCGTCAATCCAGAGGCCGCCCGGACGTGGTTCGAGCTGTTGTTCCTGTCGTTCACGAACCTGACCAGCGTCGGCTTGTCCGACATCTCGCCCGTCCTGCCCCAGGCCCGATCGTGGGTGATGATCGAGCAGGTCGCCGGCCTGATGTACGTCGCGCTGGTCGTCTCCCGGATCGTCGGGCTGGCGATCGCCCGCCAGCGCATGGAGGCCGAGCGGCATCACCCGCCGCAGACCGGATGACGTAGGCCCGCCAACCGATCGGTTGATGCGCCGCTCAACCGGGTTGAGCGTGGCTTCCACCCTGCCGGGCGATGCGTGCCGCAGGGGGTCGCGACCAGACTCGGGTCATGAACGTCATCGAAGTCACCAACCTCGTCAAGCGCTACGGCGACCACGCGGCCGTCGACGGCGTCTCCTTCTCGGTCGAGGAGGGCGAGATCTTCGCCATCCTCGGCCCCAACGGCGCGGGCAAGACGACCACCGTCGAGTCGATCAGCGGGCTCCGCACCCCCGACTCGGGCACGATCCGGGTGCTCGGCCTCGACCCGCAGCGCGACCGCGACGAGCTTCGTCGCGTCGTGGGCGTGCAGCTCCAGGAGAGCGAGCTGCCGGAGCAGATGCGCGTCCGGGAAGCCGTCGAGCTCTACGCCTCGTTCTATGCGGGGCCGCGGGACGGCGAGCAGCTGCTGGCCGACCTCGGGCTCGCGGACAAGCGCAAGTCCCAGTTCGGCAAGCTGTCGGGCGGCGAGAAGCAGCGGCTCTCGGTCGCCCTCGCGCTCATCGGCAACCCGAAGGTCGCGATCCTCGACGAGCTGACGACGGGGCTCGACCCGCAGGCCAGGCGTGACACCTGGCAGCTGATCGAGGACGTCCGGGCCGGGGGCGTGACCGTCATCCTCGTGACCCACTTCATGGAGGAGGCCGAGCGCCTCGCCGACCGCATCGCGCTGATCGACGCGGGCCGCGTCGTGGCCCTCGACACGCCCTCGGGCATCGTGTCGCGCGTCGACGCCGAGCAGACGCTCCGGTTCCGGCCGTCCGTCGCGATGGACGACGGGCTGCTGACGGGGCTGCCCGAGGTTCGCAGGGTGAGCCGCCACGGCCCGACCGTCGAGGTCGCGGGCACCGGCAACCTCCTGGCGGCCGTCACGGCCGTCCTCGCGCGCAACCACATCGTGGCCAACGAGCTGCGGATCGAGCAGGCCGGTCTCGACGACGCGTTCGTCGCGCTCACCGGCCGCAAGCTCGCGTCCTGACCCCTCCCACTGACTTCCCCAGGAGACTGCCATGCTGCATCACATGATCACCGCCGAGACCCGGCTGTTCTTTCGCGAGCCCGGGGTGTGGCTCCTCACGATCCTGCTGCCGACCATCGTCCTGGTCGCCGTCGGGCTCGTCTTCGGCGTCGAGCCGGATCCAGGGCTCGGCGGGCTGCGCTGGATCGACATCTTCGCGCCGTCGATGGTCGTCATGACGCTGGCGATCCTGGGCGTGAATCTCCTGCCGGCGCGCCTGGTGAAGTACCGCGAGAAGGGTGTCCTTCGCCGCTTGTCGACGACCCCCGCCAGCCCGCGGTCGGTGCTCATCGCCCAGCTCGTGGTCAACATGGGCGTGGCCGTCGTGAGCCTCGCGGTGCTCCTCGTCGTCGGCAACCTCATGTTCGGCATCCCGCTGCCGAAGGACCCGATCGGGTTCGCCGTCGCGTTCCTGCTCGGCATGTCAGCGCTGTTCGCCCTCGGCCTCCTGGTCGCCGCCGTGGCTCCCTCGGCCGGCATCGCCAGCGCGCTGTTCGTGCCGCTGTTCGCGCTCGTCATGCTCCTCGGTGGGGTATACCTGCCACGCACGATGCTGCCCGAGCTGCTGATCCGAATCGGTGACTACACGCCGCCCGGCGTCCAGGCCCTCCTCGATGCCTGGCAGGGGACGTCGCCGCAGCTCGCCCAGCTGGCGGTGATGGCCCTGATCACCGTCCTGGCCGGCGCCGCCGCTGCGAAGCGGTTCCGCTGGGAATGAGCGGGTCACGCCCGCCGGGACCGACCCCCGCTGCCCCATCGCTCTACGGGCGATGGGGCGACCGGCTGAACGACTGGTGTCCGTACGTCACCCTGGCAGTTTCATCGGTGCTCACCTTCGCGTGGACCGACGACCCGGCAGGGCGTCCACTGACGGTGGCCCTGATCGCACTCGCCGCCTTGTGGGTGTACGTCGGCTACACGCGGGCACCACGTCCGCGCTCGGCCCAGCGGGCGCGGATGCTCGTGTACTTCATCGGCCTGCTGGCGATCGCATCGGTGCTGGCCGTCCGCGACTACCTGTTCTTCATCTTCCTGATCACCGGCTTCTTCCACGCGATGATGCTGCGGCCCTGGCCCGTCCTGATCGCCGGCGTGTTCGCCACGTCGGTCCTGGTCAACACCGTGATCGGCGGGCTCCCGACGAACCCTGAGTGGTGGGCGATCTGGGTGGTGATCGTCGTCGTCCAGACGCTCGCGATCGGGGGCGGCGGCATCCTCGGCGAGCGCATGGCCGAGCAGAACGAGGAGCGGCGCCAGGCGGTGGCCCGGCTCGAGGTGGCGCTCGAGGAGAACGCCGGCCTCCACGCCCAGCTGCTGACCCAGGCGCGCGAGGCGGGTGTGCTCGACGAGCGCGGGCGCATGGCGCGCGAGATCCACGACACGATCGCCCAGGGCCTCACCGGGATCGTCACCCAGCTCGAGGCCGCCGAGCAGGCGCGCGACCGCCCCGAGGACTGGCAGCGGCACGTGCGGAACGCGATCGGCCTCGCGCGCGACAGCCTGTCGGAGGCGCGGCGCTCGGTCGAGGGCTCACGCCCCGAATACCTCGAGACCGCGCGGCTGCCCGAGGCGCTGGCGGAGGTCGCGCGGCAGTGGTCCGAGCTGAACGGGATCCCCGTCGAAGTGGCGACCACCGGCGACGTCCAGCCTCTCCACGCCGAGGTGGAGGTGGCCCTGCTACGGACCGCACAGGAGGCCCTGGCCAACGTCGCCAGGCACGCCAAGGCGTCGCGCGCCTGGCTGACCCTGTCCTACATGGGCGACGTGGTGACGCTGGATGTCCGCGATGACGGGATCGGCTTCGAGGTCCCGGCCGCGAGCGACGAGCGAGGGTCCGGCTTCGGGCTGTCGGGGATGCGCCAGCGGGTCAACCGGGTCGCCGGGACGCTCGCGATCGAGTCCGAGCCCGGCGTCGGCACGGCCATCTCGGCACGTGTCCCGGCGATCGTCTCGCCAGGCATGGTCGGTCGCGCGTGACGCCGATCCGGCTCCTCATCGTCGACGACCACCCGGTAGTCCGCGACGGCCTCCGGGGCATGTTCTCCGGCGACCCCGAGTTCGACGTCGTCGGCGAGGCGGCCGATGGCGCCGAAGCGATCGAGCTCGCGGCCCGTCTGGGTCCGGACGTGATCCTGATGGACCTGCGGATGCCCGGCGTCAACGGCGCGGCGGCCATCCGCGGGCTCGCCGAGCGGGCCATCCCGGCCCGGGTGCTCGTGCTGACGACCTACGACTCGGACAGCGACGTGGTGCCCGCGATCGAGGCCGGGGCCACCGGCTACCTGCTCAAGGACTCACCGCGGGACGAGCTGTTCCGCGCCGTTCGTGCCGCGTCCCGTGGTGAGTCCGTGCTCGCGTCGTCGGTCGCCACGCGGCTCATGAGCCAGCTCCGGGCGCCCGCTTCCGACGGGCTCAGCGAGCGCGAGCTCGAGGTGCTCTCGCTGATCGCCCACGGCGAGACGAACCGCGGGGCCGCTGCCCGGCTGTTCATCTCTGAGGCGACCGTCAAGACGCACCTGCTCCACATCTACGCGAAGCTCGGCGTCAACGATCGCGCCGCCGCCGTCGCAACCGCCTTCGAGCGCGGCCTGCTGCCGACGAGCCGGGACGCCTGACCCGAAGCCGGCTAGTAGCTCAGCACGCGATCCGCCTCGAACGCCAGCTCGACCAGCCGCGTCGGCGGCGCCATCGTCACGTCCAGCCCGCCGAGGCTCTCGGCCGTCAGTCCTCGCGCCTTGCTGGACATGCCGGACGCGAAGAAGCGCGCACCGCCGGCGGCGAGCGCGTCGACGTGCTCGCGCAGGCTCCCGGTCCCGATGCCGTTCCCGGCGTCGAGGGTCTCGGGCCGCAGGATCGCGACGCCGTCGCCGGCGATGAACAGGTCGACCGAGTGCCCGGCCTCGAGGGCGGTCCGCGCGACAAGGAGCCCCAGGGCGACCCGGGTCGGGTTCTCGGGTCCGGTGGCGATGTGAACGAGCAGGCGACTCATCTGTGGCCCTCCTTTGTCGTGATCCTAGAGGCGGATGATCAGCCGAACCGAGACCTCGTCACCCTGGTCGAGGCCCTCGCGCTTCCGGATCGCGTCCTTGAGCGGCACAAGGTACCGGCCCTCCTTGGGAAACAGCGAGGTCGTCCAGTCGCTGCCGCCAAGCTGGACCTGGACCGGGATCACGCCCCAGCCGTAGGTGACCATGCTCGAGACGGCCCCGATGATCTCGCACAGGTCGCCGGGCACCTCGACGAAGTAGAACGGCGCGGGGCCGCGCCAGGAGATCACGTCGCCCGTGAAGGCGAGGTCCAGGGTGTCGGCATCCATGCTGCGACAGTGTGCGGTGCGACGCGGCGCCGCGCATAGTTGGGAAGATGGACACGATCGAGATCGATGAGGCCGCCGCGCGCACAGGAAGCACCCCGGCGGACCTTCGCCGCCTGATCGAGCTCGGGATCCTCACGCCGGATGCGGACGGTCGCTTCACCACGGGCGATGTGCGGCGGATCGGTCTGGTCCAGGGCGTGGTCGCGGCGGGCATCCCGCTCGACGGCCTCAGCGAGGCCATCCGCAGCGGCCAGGTGTCGATGGCGTTCATCGATGCGGCCGCGTTCGATCGGTTCGTCTCGCCCATCGACGTCACGTTCGCCCAATTGGCCGAGGAGCGCGGCGTGCCGGTAGAGCTGCTCACCTTCATCCGGGAGGCGGCCGGCTCGGGCGTGCCCAGCCCTGACGACCGGGTCCGCAACGAGGAGCTCCCCTACGTCGACCTGATCGAGATGCAGTTCAAGGCCGGCTTCCGCACGTCCTCGATCCAGCGGATGGCGCGGGTCGAGGGGGACAGCATGCGCCGGATCGCGGAGACGCAGTCCGCGATGTGGCAGCACGAGGTGATCGAACCCGGCATCGCCGCGGGCATGCGACCCGACGAGACGCTGGGGAACGAGTTCGGTGATCGGATGAGCGTCCTGTCCGAGCGGGCCGTGGTCGCGATGTACCACATGCAGCAGACGCGGGCATGGACGACGGGCATCATCGAAGGCCTCGAGGCGATGCTGGCGAGCGCCGGCCTCCACACCCGCGCCGAGCATCCGCCGGCCATGTGCTTCTTCGACATCACGGGCTACACGCGGCTCACCCAGGAGCGCGGCGACGAGGCGGCGGCCGATCTCGCGGAACAGCTCGGCCGGCTGGTCCAGCGCGAGTCCGTGAGGCACGGTGGCCGCGCGGTCAAGTGGCTGGGCGACGGCGTGATGCTGCACTTTCCCAACCCGGGTCACGGGGTCGCGGCCGCGCTCGACATGGTCCACGGGGTCGTCGACGCGGGCCTGCCGCCAGCGCACGTCGGGCTGCACGCCGGGCCGGTCATCTTCCAGGAGGGCGACTACTACGGCCAGACGGTGAACCTCGCGGCACGGATCGCGGCCCACGCGGATCCCGGCCAGGTCCTGGTCAGCCAGACAGTCGTCGACGCCTGCGACGACGAGGCGGTGGCCTTCACCGAGATCGGTGCCGTCGAGCTCAAGGGCGTCGACGGGACAACACAGCTGTTCGCGGCAGGTCGGCCGCGGTAGCTACGAGAGAGGGACGGGCGCGCAGCAGGCGCAGCCGCCGTCCGCCGACCCGACGACCGCGTCGGCTGCGCTGCAGCACGGACCGCCGGCGCTCACGACGTCGAGCATGCGGCGCGGTCGGGCCAGGTGCCGCTCGAGCTCGGCGAGGCGCGCGTCGAGGGCCTGGAGGCCGGCGATCCGATCCTCGACGTCGGCCCGACGCTTACCGATCAGCCGCGGCAGCTCCGCGGTCGCGTCGGCGCAGTGGCCCGAGTGGCACCAGCCGGCGATCTGCGCCGCATCGTCGAGCGGGACGTCGAGCCGCCGCAGCTCGATCAGGAGGCGCAGATGTTCGACGTCGGGCTCGGCGTAGTCGCGGTATCGGTTGTCCTGGCGCGTCGCCCGCGGCAGCCA
>DATDJA010000123.1:0-14011 GCA_036520795.1 Candidatus Limnocylindrales bacterium | reverse complement strand
TGGCTCACCGCCCACACCCGGCCGGGATCGCTGCGCACGAACGAGCGGACGTCGTCCCGGAATCGTCCGTTCCACTCGACCCAGCGGTCGCCGGCGAACGACCCGACCTGGTACAGGCCGGCCGCGTCCCACGCCTCGGCGATGAGCTTCGTGTCGGCGAGGATCGGGTCGGTCTCGATGTCCCAGATGATCGGCGGCCGGGGCACCGGTTCACCATCCTCGTCGCGCGAGAGGACCGACGCGAGGTCGAACCGGAAGCCGTCGACGTGCATCTCTGAGACCCAGTAGCGGAGGCTGTCGATGATCATCCGGCGCACGATCGGCTCGTTGGCGTTGAGCGTGTTGCCGGTGCCCGAGAAGTCCGCGTAGCGCGACCGGTCGTCGCGGTCGAGGAGGTAGTACTGCTCGTTGGCCAGGCCGCGATAGGCGAACGTCGGGCCGCCGTCGCCGCCCTCGCCCGTGTGGTTGTAGACGACGTCGAGGATGACCTCGAGCCCCGCCCGGTGGAGCGCCTTGACGAGGTCGCGGAACTCGTCCACCGCGCCCTGCGCGCCGGGCCGGCTGCTGTAGGCCCCGTGGGGCGCGAAGAACGAGACGGGTTGGTAGCCCCAGTAGTTGGGGCGGTCGCCGGGCGCGTCCTGGGGATCGAACGCGAACACGGGCAGCAGCTCCACCGCGGTCACCCCGAGGTCGACGAGGTACGGGATCTTCTCGATGAAGCCCGCGTACGTGCCTCGCAGCGCCGGGTCCACCCCGCTGTTCGGGTGCGCCGTGAACCCCTTGACGTGCGCCTCGTAGATCACGGTCTCGGCGAACGGTCGGTCGAGCGGTCGGTCGCCCTCCCAGTCGTACGCCGCGAGGTCGACGACCACGCTCTTCATCGCCCGGGTGTCGTCGACACCCGGGCCGTGCTCGCCGGCGCTGCCCGCCCGCCGACGGTAGCCGGCCGGGATCGCCAGGCCCCGCCCGTAGGGGTCGATGAGGACCCTGTCACCGTCGAACCGCAGGCCCCGCTCCGGCGCCCATGGTCCGTGGGCGCGGAACCCGTAGGCCTGCCCGGCGCCGATCCCGGGCACGAACGCGTGCCAGTAGGCGCCCGTGCGATGCGCGTCGCCGACCAGCTCGATGACCCGCGCCGGCTCGTCGTCCTCCGGCCGATCGAACAGGACAAGCTCGATCGCCGTTGCCCGCTTCGCGAACACGGACACGTTGACGCCGTCGGGCGTCAGGGTGGCGCCGATCGGGCTGCTGGCCCCCGCCGTCGCAGGCGCGTGAGTACTCGCGGGCGTGTCGATGGTCTGCAAGGTCCTGACGCTACTGGAGATCAGAGTCCGACGCTGGCCTGCATCATCCCGCCGTCGACCACGTAGGTCGTGGCGGTGCCGTACGACGCGGCGTCGGAGGCCAGGAACGCCACGAGGTTGGCGATCTCCGAGGGCTCCGCCACCCGACCGATCGGGATCGCGCTCTCGAGCTTGGCCCGCGCGACCGGGTCGGCGAGCGTGACCTCATCGATGGGTGTATGGACGGCACCCGGCGCGACGCCGACGACCGTGATCCCGTGCGGCGCGAGCTCCACGCCCGCGGTCCGGGTCAGCATCCGGACGCCGCCCTTGGCCAGGCAGTACGGCGCGTTGCCCGGCATCGGCCAATCCTCATGGATCGAGGAGATGTTGATGATCCGGCCACCGCCGCCTTGTCTGATCATCTGCTTCGCCGCCAGCTGGACGCCGAAGAACGCGCTCTTGAGGTCGATCGCGATCACGAGGTCGAACTGGTGCTCGGTCGTGTCGAGCGTCGAGGTCCGCGTCTCCATGCCGGCGTTGTTGACCATGATGTCGAGGCGGCCGAAGGCGGCCACCGTGCTGTCGACGAGGCGCTGGATATCCGCCACCGACGAGACGTCGCCCTGCACCGCCTGGGCCTTGCCACCGGCCGCCTGGATCTCCTTGACCGTCGCGTCGGCCGCGGTCTCGTTCTTGTGGAAGTTGATCGTGACCGATGCGCCTTGGCGTGCGAGCTCGAGGCTGATCGCGTGACCGATCCCGCTGTCACCCCCGGTGACGATTGCCGCCTTGCCGTTGAGCACTGTTCGAACCTCCGTCAGTGGTGTGCGGCCGAACCGATGGCCTCGGGCTCATGCGCATCGGCGGCCGCGACCCCCAGCCGGTCCAGCAGGTGGTCGCCCACACGGATCGCATTGGCGATGGCGGTCAGGGCCGGGTTCACCGCGCCGATACTCGGGAAGAAGCTCGTGTCCACCACGTACAGGTTGTCCAGCTCGTGGGCCTTGCAGTACGGGTCGAGCGCGGACGTCGCGGGATCGGTTCCGAAGCGAACGGTTCCGGCCTGATGCGCAACGCCGGCGATCGGGATCTCGTTCTTGAGGTACGTCGTGCGCGGGATCAGGTGGTCCGGGTGCATGCCCAGGTGGCCGAGCATCGACTTGAGCTGGTTGTAGAGCCGCTGCTTGGGCTCCTGGTTATTCGGCGTGTAGCTGAGGGTGATGCTGCCGTCCTTGGCGAGCGTCACGCGGTTCTCCGGTCGCCCCAGGTCTTCGGTCGAGAGCCAGAAGTCGACCGCGTGCTTCGCGACCTCGTCCAGGCTGAAGGTGGGCGCGAGCTTGGTCTCGAGCGGCTTCTCGCCCCGGAACATCGGCGCTGACGACTTGCCGACCATCTGGATGTTGCCCATCGGGTACGGGAAGTCCTTCATGCCGAAGTAGAAGTCGTTGATGCCCAGCGTCTTCTGGAACTTCGTGGGATTCGGCTCCTTCGAGACCGCGAGGACGGCCGTGCTGTTGTGGAACATGTAGTTGCGGCCGACCTGGTCCGACCCGTTGGCCAGGCCGTTGGGATGGCGGTCGTTTGCCGACGCGAGCAGCAGCTTCGCCGAGTTGGCGGCCCCCGCGGACACGACGACGATGTCCCCGCGGTAGGTCCGGACGGCGCCGTCGACCTCGGCCTCGACGCCGGTCACGCTCGTCCCCGCCGCGTCGGTCGTCAGTTTGGTGACGCGCGCGTTGATCAGGAGCGTCACGTTGGGGTGCTTCAGGGCCGGTCGGACGCCGAAGATCTCGGCGTCGGACTTGGCCTGGACGAGAGAGGGGAAGCCGTCGCAGGTCGCGCACCGGATGCACGGGCTGTTGGGCATGTCGCCCTCCAGCAGGCGCACCCCGCACGGCGCATGGAACGGGTGATAGCCCGCCCGCACGAGGTCGTCCGAGAGCTGCTGGATGCGAGGCTCGTGCGAGACGGCCGGGAACGGGTACGGCGCGCTGGCCTTTGGCTCGGTCGGGTCCTCGCCGCGCGCACCATGGACCTCGTACATGCGCTCGGCCCGCGTGTAGTACGGCTCGAACTCGTCGTACGTGATCGGCCAGGCGGGCGAGACGCCGTCGTGGTGGCGCAGCTCGCCGAAGTCCTCGCGGCGGAGCCGGTACAGCGCCGCGCCGTAGAACTTGGTCTGGCCGCCGACGTAGTAGTGAATGCCCGGCTGGAAGCCCTTGCCCTTGTCGTCAAACCACGTGTCCGCGGACACGTAGCGATTCTTGACGAACACCTCGCCGGCGTCCCAGTTCTCGATCTCGCGCGGCAGCCAGCCGCCCCGCTCGATGATCAGGACCTTCCTGCCCGACGGCGCGAGGTGCCCGGCGAGCGTCCCGCCGCCAGCGCCGCTGCCGATGATGATGACGTCGTAGTCGTCGGTGCTCGTCATCCCGGTCCTCCCGAGGCCGCCGCCGCCGTCTCGACGGCGTCGTCCTCCCACTGCATGCGCGCCGCGCCGCTCCGGTCGAGCGCCTCCGGTGCGCGTTCCTTCCCGAAGAAGTCGATCGCCCAACTCTTGAACGCATTCACGCGGTTGCTGCCGCCGGTCATGAGGGCAGCGTGAACCCCGAGCCAGGCCAGGAACGCCGCCTTGCCGTGGAGCTCGACGCCATGGACCTGCGCCACGGCCGCCCCGCGGCCGATCATCGCCATCGTCCCCTTGTCCAGGTACGAGAACGGCTTGGCCGGCTTCCGCTCGCGGTCTGCGAGGATCGTCTTCGCCGCCCACGATCCGCTCTGGAGCGCCACCGAGCCGAGCTGCGGGTGGGTCTTGCCGTCGCCCGCCGGGATGTTGGCGATGTCGCCGATCACGAGCACGCCCGGGAAGCCGTCGACCGTGAAGTCCGCGTTCACGTCGATCCGGCCTCCGCGGCCCTGCGGGAGGCCACTGGCGCCCGCGATGGGAGCCGCCATCAAACCTCCACCCCAGACGACGCAGCGTGTCCCGATCGTCGACCCGTCGGACAGCTTCACGTGGCCCGGGCCGATCTCGGTCACGCCGGTGCCCATCCGGAGCTCCACGCCGTCCTTCTGGAGCACGCCGGCCGAGTAGGCGTGGGCCTTGTCGGCGAACATCCCGAGCAGGGCCTTGCCGTGGTCGACGAGGTGGACCTTCGCCCGCGGCGCGAGCGACGGGAACTCGTGGACCATCGTGGTGTTGATCATCTCGGACAGCGCGCCGGCCACCTCGACGCCCGTCGGGCCGCCGCCGACCACGACGAAGTCGATCGCGCCCTCTTCGATCCGCTCCTGACTGCGATCCGCCTCCTCGAACGCCTGGATGATCCGGGTCCGGAGGCCCTCGGCGTCGTCGAGCGAGTACAGCGGGAACGCGTGCTCCGCCCCGGGGGTCTTGAAGAAGTTCGGCTGCGAACCGGCGGCCAGCACGAGGTAGTCGCCTGTGTAGGTGTCGCCGCTGACCGTCGTCACGGACTTCGCCACCGGGTCGACGGACGCCACCTCCCGGCGATGCGCCTCGAACCCGTCGAACTCGGCCGCGATCTTGCGCAGCGGATAGGCGATGTCGCTTGCGGCGAGCATCGAGGTCGCCACCTGGTACAGCAGCGGCTGGAACTGGTGGTAGTCGTTCTTGTCGATCAGCGTGACGTGGATGTCATCGTGCTTGGCGAGGGCGCGCGCGCAGGCGACGCCCGCGAAGCCGCCGCCCACGATCACGACCCTCGCCGCCGGTCCTCCGTCCTTGCTAGTCGCCATGTGCTCTCCCCTTGCGCGCCGCCTTTGCCCGCTCGTCGGCATGGACGTGGACCCGACCGCGTGCGAATGCGTCCTGACGGCCCCAACGGCCCGGGATGTCGAGCAGCTCGAGGCGACCGATGCTCGCCGGAAGGCTCGGGTCAACGACGAGGTGGTCGCCCAGCGGCTCGAGCCCGAGCATCGTGCGCAGGAGCAGCAGCGGCGCACCCGTCGACCAAGCCTGCGGGCTGCAGGCGGTCGGGTACTTCACCGGATAACGGGTGACGCTCCGCTCGTAACCGCCGAACGCCTCCGGCAACCGGCCCCCGAACACCTCGGCGGCCTCGAGGATCCCGGCCGCGATCCGCGCGGCCTCCTCCTTGAAGCCGTATCGCCGCAGGCCCCAGGCGATGAACGAGTTGTCGAACGGCCAGACCGTGCCCAGGTGGTAACCGACCGGGTTGTACCGCCCCTCGCCCTCGGCCAGCGTGCGAACGCCCCAGCCCGACCACATGCGCGGCCCCATCAGGTGGTCGACCACCGACTGCGCCTTGTTGGCGTCCACGATGCCGCTCCACAGCAGCAGGCCATTGTTCGACGCCAGCGAATCGACCTGGCTCTTCCCGTCGGCGTCGAGCGCGAGCGCGTAGTAGCCGCGGTCGGCCAGCCAGAAGTCGCGGTTGAAGCGCCGCTTGAGGTCCGCGGCCTCCTTCTCGAGCCGGTCGGCATACGCGTCGTCCTTCCAGACGAGGCGGGCCAGCCGCGCGCCGCGGAGCTTCGCGTCGTAGGCGTAACCCTGGAGCTCGCAGGTCGCCCGCGGGAAGCTCGGCAGCCGCCCGTCGGCGTACGAGATCGAGTTCCAGGAATCCTTCCAGCTCTGGTTCTCGAGGCCCGTCTTCTCGTTGCGTCGCTTGTACGAGATGTAGCCGTTGCCCATCAGGTCCGCGTACTGGTCGATCCAGTTGATCGCCGCGCGGGCCTCGCGCTCGAGGTCCTTGACCAGCCCCCGGTCACCCGTCCAGCGCTCGTACTCGTCGAGCAGGATCACGTACAGCGGCGTCGCGTCGACCGAGCCGTAGTACGGCGTGTGTGGCCGTTCCTCGAACGCGGCCATCTCGCCGTAGCGCATCTCGTGGAGGATCCGCCCGGGGTCCTCGTCGCGGAAGTCATCGCGGCGCGTGCCCTGCCACTCGCCGAGGACCCGGAGCGTCGTCTCGGCGAGTTCTGGGGCGAAGGGGAGCGCCTGCAGGCTGGTGAAGATGCTGTCGCGCCCGAACATCGTCATGAACCACGGCAGGCCCGCGGCCGGCAGGCTGCGACCGCCCGCGACCAGCGGCGAGAAGCGGAGCGCGGCGAGGTCCACCAGGCTGCGGCGATAGGTCGTCTTGAGCGGGTCCCAGTCGCACTCGAGGTGGGGTGCGTCGTTGATCCACTCGTCGAGGCTCTTGCCCATGTCCGGCCGTGCCTTGCGATTGGTGCGTCCGTACTTGGTCTCGGTCACTCGTCGCCCGAGGCCCCCGAGCGAGGTGACCACGTTGAGGTCGGTGGTCCACGTCCCGTGCGGTTCGAGCGTGACCTTGAAGGTGAGGCCGTGCTCGTCGGCGGTCGCGGGCGCCGTGGCGGAGATCGTGGTCTCGCGCCGGAATGTCTCCCGCTGGTAGCCGAGGACGAGCGACGCGCCGTCGATCCGGGTGTCGTAGGTGCCGATCTTGGTGAGGGCGTCCTTGACCTCGAACAGGTCGGCGAAGTCGGCGGCGGCCTCGATCCGGATCGTGAGGTCGGCAGCCTCGTCGCTGTGGGACAGGACCGTCAGCTCCTCGTGGAACCCGAGGCCCACCGCGCGCTCGCGGATCACCGACAGCTTGGGATCGATGTACACGGTGCCGGTCGCGGGGACGAGGAAGAAGCGAGCCTCGAAGTACTGGAGGTCGTCGGTCGAGAGTGCGTTCAAGCGCAGGTCGTTGACGGTCAGCACCCACGTCGACAGGAACCGCATGTCGTACGAGAACAGCCCGGTCGGGTCTGTCTTCGACGCCTCGATGTCGCCCCGCTCATCGCTCACGACAAACGTGTTGCCGTCGAGGATCCTGACCAGGTTGGCGACCATCGCTAGCTCCGGCGCTTGCCGACAGCCCGGTCGCCCGAGACCTCGGGCATGCCGACCGGGTCGGGGAACAGCCGCTGGAGTCGGACCATGAGCCGCGGGTCGCCCTCGATCGTCAGCGTGCCCCGGAGCGCCGCCGCCATCGGGTTGCGGCGACCGCCCGCCACGAGATCGAAGTCGGCCTTGCTCGCGTGGATCACGCAATCCGCGTCGCCGGTGCCGTGCGTCACGTCCAGGACGCCGTCGCGGATCACCAGCAACCACCGGTCGGTGTGGCCCGCGTCGTCGATGTCGAACCGCACGGTTGTCCGCGTGCCGCCAAGCAGCGGCTCCTGCCCGCGCTTCGACAGGTCGTCGAAGAAATCAGCCGTCACGTCTGCCATCCACCCTGCCTCCGGCACCCCAGCCGTAGTGGGTCGCGCCGCGCGTCACTACGCATGCGTCCTGCCCCGTTCGTCCCCGAGGATGCGGACCGCGCATCCGGCACGCATCACCCGTTCTGCACCATACGCCCCGCGGCATTAATCGGCCACGCCGTCACGCGAGCCGTGCTTCGCCCCTGACCCGGAGACGGCCACCGTCCCATGCCACGGCACCGAGGTCATCGACAACGGCGTCGACGGGCGCACCCAGCGCCCGCGGCCCGATCCCGATCACCGTCGCGATCGCGGCAGCGCGCGCAGCCGCGATCCCGTTCGGCGCGTCCTCGATGACGACCGACGACGCCGGTGCCGCGCCAAGCCGTGCGAGCGCCAGCCGGTAGCCATCCGGGTTCGGTTTCCCGTTTGCCACGTCGTCCGCCGTGATGAAGACCGGCGGCGGAGCGATCCCGCATGCGGCGAGCCGGGCCGTCGCGAGGGCCCTGGTGCCAGACGTGAAGACCCCCCACGCGCCAGGCGGCAGGCTCGCGAGGAGCGCACGGGCACCCGGGAGCGCGCTGGCCTCGCCGGCCAGGTCGAGCTCGATCCGATCGATGTCGGCGAGCGCGGCCGCCTCGTCCGAAGGGTCGACGAAGACGCGGACGGTCGCTCGAGACGGTTGGCCGTGGCAGACATCGATCACCGCGGCCGGATCGAGGTCGCGAGCGACGGCCCATCGTGTCCACGCGTCGACGACGCTCGCATCCGAGTCGACGAGGACGCCGTCCAGGTCGAACACGATGGCTGCTGGCCTCAGCACCAGATCTGGCAGCGGTGACATGCGGTACAGGCCCTACGTCACGGGTCGGTTGCGGTACCGCGTCACGAGCTCCCGGGCGGCTGGCTGCATGCGGACCGGCGGCAGCCCCGCCCGGATCTGGTCGAGGTCATCGAGCACCATCTCTCCAATCTCGAGGAACGCGGCCGGGATCCCCCCCGCGCGATGAGCGGACAGCACGAGACCGTCGAGGCCTCGCGCCCGGTGGTCGGCGGCGAGCGGCTCCTCGGGCCAGACGTCGATCGCCGCCACGAGCCGCCCACTCTCGACCCGGTCCAGCAGCGCGTCGAGATCGACGACCGCCGCCCGGCTCACGAGGATCAGCCGCGCGCCGGGCGGCAGGAGGTCGAGCTGTGCGGATGCGAGGAGGTGCTGGCTCTCGGCGGTGACGGTCGCGAGCACGAACAGCACCCGGCTGCGCGAGAGGACCTCGGCGAGCGTCGACGGGACAAGGCCGGCATCCCGCAGCGTCGATGCCGGGAGCCAGGGGTCGTAGGCGCGGACGGTGGCCTCGAACGGGCGCAGCAGGCGGAGCAGGGCCCGTCCCAGGTTGCCGAAGCCGATGAGCCCGATCTGTGTCCCGCGCAGGAGGATCGCGTCGGCGTTGCCGGCGGCCACGTAGCGCTCGCGGCCCTCGCGGAACGCGCGGTCCTCTCGGCTGATGCCCCGGGCGAGATCGATCGCCATGCCCAGGGCGTACTCGGCGACGGCCTGCGCGTAGGCCGGCCCGCACCCGAGGACGTGGACGCCGTTCCGGAAGCACGCCTCGTAGTCGACGTTGGGAAAGAAGTTGCCCTCGACGTTCATGACCGCGCGCAGGTCCGGCGCCCGGTCGATGCGCGTCGCGGGCAGGTCGGGCTGGCCGACGATCGCGAACGCCCGGGGCAGCGCGGCGTCCAGCGCCTCCTCGGTCGCCGAGTCCTCGAGGTCGACGACCTCGTAGTCGCGATGCAGCCGCGCCAGCGCCTCGGGCGAGAAGATGCGCTCGACCCGCTGCGGCGCAGGCCGCAGGATCACGACGGGCCGGCCGGCCGTGGCGCTCAGGATCGTCGCCCGCGAGTCCGCATCGGCCGAACCTTACCGTGCCGGCCACCCCGAATGGGTACTGCCACGATTCGGCGATCCCGGGTACAGTCCGCCGCGGCCATCCGCACGCAGACAGGACCCGAAACCGAAGAGCCACCGCTCCTTCGCGCGGTCCTTTCCTCGCGTATCTGGCACCCCGGCGCCCCTGCGCCGTCCCCCCGATCCGTCCGGCCCCAACCGGATGCCGGTCAGGCATGCCCCTTCTCCCTGCGCCCAGGAGCGGTTCTCCGCCGCCGTCCGCACCGCGTGACGTGTTGGTAGAAAGGAGCACCGTTGGACGTCCGACATCACCTCGCCCGAGCCATCATCCCGGTCGCGATCGCGATCACCGTCCTCGCCACCATCGCCCCGACCGAGCCCGTCGCCGCGAACGAGCCGGCGCCAACCCCGGCGCCGACCGAGCCCGCGCCCGACCCCGTCGAGGTCGCCCCGACGCCGGTTCCGGCCCCCGTCGCGCCGACCAGCTCGCCGCGCCACCGCCGCTCGGCCGCCGATCACCTGGTCGCCGTTGCTCGTCGCAAGCTGGGTGATCGCTACGTGTATGGCGCCGCCGGCCCGCGCCGCTTCGACTGCTCGGGCCTCGTCCTGTTCTCGCTACGCCACAGCCATAATCGGCACGTTGTGCGGCGCGGTCTGCGGTCGGCGTCCGCGATCTATCGCAGCTACCGCAACCGCCATCGGGTGAGCCGGCACCACGGCCGGCGCGGCGATCTCATCGTCTGGGGTGGCGGGCGGCACATCGGGATCTACCTGGGCCACGGCCGCGCGATCAGCGCCCTCACGAGGCGCGGCGTCAGCGTCCATCGCGTCCACGCCATGACGATGCCGTTCAGCGGATTCCTGCACACACGCCTCTACCGTCACCGCTAGCTCGCCGACGTTGACGCGAAGCGGCGCCACCCGCGGTGGGTGGCGCCTCTAGCGTGGGCGGGTTCGCAGTCAGCGGCGTGCGGGATCCGGCTGCTTGACCTTGTCCGCGGCCTTGTCGATCGCGTTGCCAAGGTCGTCGCCGGCGTTGCCGATGTTCTTGTTGATCTCGTCGCCCGCGTTGCCCACCTTGTCGGCGACGTCCTCGCCGTCCCAGTTGCGCGACGCCTTCTTGACGCTCGTCTCGACCTCGCGGCCGGCCTTCTTGATGTCGTCCATGTCGGACACCTCACCTGGCTCGAAGGGTTTGGCCCCCCGATGTGACCTGAGCGTCGGTGATCCGCCCTTGCGCGGAGGTCGCGGCAAAGGGCCGGAGGGTTTCGTTTGGCTTGCGCGGCGAAACTGGCTTTCGCGTTCACGAGCGCGGCGATACGATCGGGGTGCGGGCGGTGACGAGCCCGGGCGGCGAAGGGAGGCGCGCCACGGATCCGGAGTTCCTGTCGCGGGTCCAGTTCGCCCTCACGGCGAGCTTCCACTTCCTGTACCCGCCGCTCTCGATGGGCCTCGGGCTGATGATGGTCGTGGTGGGCGTGGCGTATGCCCGGACCAAGGACCCCAAGTGGCGCCAGCTGTCGTTCTTCTGGGTGAAGGTCTACGGCCTCATCTTCGCGCTGGGCGTTGCGACCGGGATCGTGCAGGAATTCGAGTTCGGCATGAACTGGGCCGACTACTCCCGGTTCGTGGGCAACGTGTTCGGCAGCCTGCTGGCCGCGGAGGGCGTGTTCGCGTTCGCCCTCGAGGGCGGCTTCCTGGGCCTGCTGCTGTTCGGCGGCAACCGGCTCGGACCGCGACTGTGGCTGTTCGCGACGATCGTGGTGGTCTTCGGCGCCCACTTCAGCGCGCTCTGGATCATCATGGCCAACTCCTGGATGCAGACGCCCCAGGGCTACGAGATCGCGACCGATCCCGCTCCGACCCGCGCGGTGATGACCAACTTCGCCGAGGTCGTGTTCACGCCGTCGTTCATGCCCCGCCTGTTGCACGTGTTCCTGGCGTCGTGGACGGCCGGTGCGGCGCTGATGATGAGCGTGAGCGCCTGGTACCTGCTCAAGAACCGGCACCTCGACCTCGCGCGGGCCAACATGAAGGTCGCGCTGGCCGGGTTCATCCTGTTCGCGACCGCGAACGTGGTGCTCTTCGGGCCGAACATGGCGATCGAGGTCACCAACGAGCAGCCACTCAAGCTGGCGTCGATGGAGGGCCTCTGGGAAAGCACGTCGTGCGCCCCGCTCTACCTCGTGGGCTGGGTGGATGAGGCGACCCAGACCACGACGGGGATCTCGATCCCGTGCCTGCTCAGCGTGCTCGCCTACTTCAACCCGCAGGCCACGGTTCAGGGCATCAACTCGTTCGCACCCGACCCGACCCCGCCGATCAACCTGGTGTTTCAGGTCTATCACTTCATGTTCGGCTTGGGGACGTTGTTCATGCCGATCGGCCTGCTCGCCGGGTTGCTGTACTGGCGGAAGCAGCGCCTGTTCACGGCCCGCTGGATGCTCTGGATCCTCGTGGTGACCGTGTTCTTCGTGGAAGCCGTGATCATCGCCGGCTGGTGGACCGCGGAGATCGGACGCCAGCCATGGGTCGTCTACAACGTCCTCAAAACGGCTGACGGGGTATCGCCGACGCTGGCGGGGATCGACGTCGCCGTCTCCCTCGTCATGTTCATCGTCCTGTACGCGATCCTGCTCGTCCTGTTCCTGTTCCTCCTCAACCGGGCAATCCAGCGCGGTCCCGAACCACTCGAGGAGGTCGAGACCGTCGACCGTGCCACCCTGCCCGACACGTTCCGTGAGATCTTCACGCGCCGGGATCGTGCCGGCTCGAGCGGAGAACGCTGATGCTCGAAGAGCTCTGGTTCGTCCTGTTCGTCCTGATCGTGGCCGCCTACCTGATCCTCGACGGCTTCGACATGGGCGTCGGGATGCTGATGATCCCGATGGGGAAGAACGATGACGAGCGCCGGACGATGCTCAACAGCATCGGCCCCATCTGGGACGGCAACGAGGTCTGGCTGGTCATCGCAGGCGGCGTGCTGTTCGGCGTGTTCCCGCTCGTCTACGCCTCACTGTTCTCCGGCTTCTACCTGGCATTCATGCTCGTGCTGTTCGTGATGATCCTGCGGACCGTCGCGATGGAGTTCCGTAGCAAGGAGCCCTCGCCGCGCTGGCGTTCGTTCTGGGACATGGTGTTCGCGCTCGCCTCGACGGGGCTGGCGTTCCTGCTGGGCGTGGCGTTCGGCGACGTGCTGTCGGGGGTGCCGATGGACGCAGACGGCAACATGTCGGTCTCCCTGATCGGGCTGCTCAAGCCGGTCCCGCTGCTGGTCGGCGCCACGACCATCGCGATGTTCGCGATGCACGGGAGCCTGTACCTCGTCCAGAAGACCGAGGGCGAGCTGCAGGCCCGGATCCGGCGGGCGGTGCCGCGGCTGATCGCGGCCTTCTTCGTCCTCAACACGCTGGTCGTGGTCGCGATGGTGCTCTTCCGCCAGCAGATCACGGAACGCTACGTGGACGACATCTGGCCCATCATCTTCCCGGCCGCGGCCCTGGTGGCCATCCTGATGGCGTACCGCTTCGTACGCCAGGGACGCGAGTTCGCCGCATTCCTCGCCTCGGGCGCGACGATCGCCCTGCTCGTCATTTCGGGCGCCCTCGGGATGTTCCCGAACCTGATCATCTCGACCACCGATCCCGCCTACAACCTGACGATCTACAACGCCGCCGCGGCCGAGAACACGCTCGTGGTGTGCCTGATCGTCGCCGTGATCGGACTTCCGTTCATCCTCGCGTACACCGCCGGCGTGTACTACTTCTTCCGAGGCAAGACCACGGTCGACTCGCACGGCTACTGAGACCCTCACCCGCGACGAGCGGGCGAGGCCGGTCCGTTCACGTCGCCCGCCCGGTCCCGAGTCCAGGCTGCTCGCCGGGGATCCGCGCGCGCGGCTGATTCTCGCGTCCGGGATCGCGGCGGGAAGCGGGGCCGCCATCGCAACCGTGGCGGCCGCCGGCGTGATCGCAGCCGTCATCGCGGGGACCGTCCAGGGCACGCAGTCGGCGACCCAGACCGGCGCGCTCCTTGCCGCGCTCGTTGCGCTGGTGGTCCTGCGTGCCGCGCTCGCCGGTGGCGGCGAGGCGCTCGCGGGTCGCGCGGCGGTCCGGCTCATCGGCGGGCTCCGTGAGCGGCTCACCGCCCAGCTGCGCGACCTCGGCCCGGTCTATGCGGGCGGCGAGCGGAGTGGCGAGCTCGCGTCGACCCTCGTCGAGGGCCTCGACGCCATCGAGGCCTGGGTCCGTTCGTTCCGTCCGGCCGCGGTCGGCGCCCGTATCGTCCCGGTGCTGGTGCTGATCGTCGTGCTGCTCATCGACCCGCTGTCCGGGGTCGTGCTGCTGGTCACCGGACCCCTCCTCGTCCTGCTCCTGGGCCTGATCGGGCGACGCGTCGGGCCGGCGACCGCGGCGCGCGCGGAGGACCTGCGCTGGATGCAGGGCTACTTCGCCGACATGCTGCGCGGCATCGCGACGCTTCGCGCCTTCGGTCGCAGCCGCGAGCAGTCGGAGCGGATCCGCGAGATCGGGCTGCGGTACGGCGACTCGACGATGACCGTGCTGCGTACGGCGTTCCAGGCGAGCCTTGTGCTCGAGTGGGGCGCCGCGGTCGCGATGGCGTT
>DATDJA010000122.1:0-4156 GCA_036520795.1 Candidatus Limnocylindrales bacterium | reverse complement strand
CGCACGTTGTCCGACAGCGCCGGCACGAAGACCTGCTGGAGCCACGGGTCGACGGGGCGCAGGACCTCGTACCGGTCGAGCGCGATGACGACCCGCGATCCGAGGCCGGCGAGCCGGGCGACGGCGTCGTCCGGCGTCTCGAGCTCGCCGCCGGTGGCGTTCGAGAGCGCGGCGAGGAACCCGCGCGGCGTGGGCTCGATCGCGCCGCCGTCGAGGCCGAGGACGGTCGCTCCACGCGCGCGCGCGTCCACCGTGAACGCCTCGAGCAGGGCGGACTTGCCAACGCCGCCGATGCCGTGGACGAAGATGAACGGCGGCCCGTCGGCCTCCACGGCGAGGCGCAGGATGGCCCGCTCGGTCTCGCGGCCTACGAGCCCGGTCTCCTGCTCCTCGACCCGCTCGCGGACGGTGAGCGTCATGTGCGGAGTCTGCGCTTCACGTCAACGGCTCAGCGCTCGGCGTCCTCGATCGTGAGGGTGCCCTGCCAGCAGTCCGTGGAGACCCCGTCGTGGTCGCACTTGATCTCCGTGTACCCGCCATGCACCGGGCTGCCCTTGCCCCAGCCGTCCGTGACGACGCCGCGGACAACGCCCTCAAGGCCGGTCTGTTCGACGTGGACGAGCGCCGTGAACGGTCGCTCCGAGCCCTTGAACTGGTACGTGGCGGTGATGACGGTGGTGGGTCCAGGTGCGTACTCGAGGATCTTCCCCGCGTACTCGCCCTCGCCGGCGACGCCGCCGACGACGCCGGCCATCTCTGGCCCTTCGCCGACCAGCCACTTGGTGAACGTCGCGGTCCCGATCTTGACGGCATCCATGTTTCGGTCCTCCACCAACCTCGAGTCGATCGCGTCGATGACTTCGACGCCCGTGCGCATCACCTTGCGACCGCGCACGCAGGTTGAGGGGCTCGCCGGATGAAGAGAATCTGAAATTCAGGTCGCCGTGTGCGTCAGCCTCCGCCGTGACGGCCCAGTTCGCCCAGGAACCGGCGCGTCACCTCGACGATGCGATCCTGCTGCGCCTGGCGGCTGATCGTGGCCGGCGGATCGTTGGGCTGGCCCGTGTACCAGCCCATCTGCTCGTGGTTGCCGCCGTCGATCTCGTCGAACGTCAGCCGGTTGCCGAGCCGGGCGACGTTCTCGGGACTCGTGAACGACGGGACCCCGCGGTCCAGCGTCCCGTAGCTCGACAGCACGCCGACCCCCTGGCCGGAGAGATCGGCGGCGGAGTACGAGGCCCACAGGACGAGCCCGTCGACGACCCCCGGGTGGCCGTCGATGAATTGGGCAGCCATCGATCCACCCAGCGAGTGACCGCCGACCGCCCAGTGTTCGATCTCCGGGTGGCCTCCAATCACACGTGACGCCGCGTTGATGTCGAACACCGCGAGGTTGAACGGCACGTCGACGATCGCGACCAGATACCCCGCCTCGGCGATGGCGCGCGCGGCTGGCGCGTAGGCCGCCGGCGGGACCTTGCCGCCGGGATAGAGCACGAGCCCGACCGTTGGTGGCGCCGCCGTGGGCGTGAACAGGATCGTGCCGTCGGTGCCGACGCTGACATCCACCGCTTCGGTCGAGGTCAGGGCCGCCGTGGCCTCGGGAAGCAGCGGCACCGGCTGGGCGTACCACAGGAACCCGACGGTCGCGAGCGCGAGCAGGCCAAGAATGACGAGGAGGATGAGGCGCGCGATCCGTCGGCCACGGCGTCGCTTCGTTGGCGGGGGCACAGTCATGTCGGGGCTGGTCAACGGGCGATCACCGGCTCGGGAGTCCGAGGATAGCCCGAGCGGCGAGCGCGACCGCGGCTCGCGGGCCCGCCCGGGGAACCGGCGGCGGCCGGTATCGTGGGCTGGTGGACGACACGCCTTCGAAGCCCGCGTTCAGCCCGCGCGCCCGCCTCGGCCTGGGTCTGCTCGGCTGCCTGACACTGCTCTCGGTCGGCTGGACCGGGCTGCTGATCCCGTCGCTCATCCGCTCGATCGAGTCGACGTTCGACCAGACCGACGCCGGGATCGGCGTCATCTACCTCGTCTACGCGATCGCGTACATGTCCGGGTCGTTCGGCGGCGGGACGCTGACCGAGCGCTTCGGCCGGCGCATCGTGGTCGGGGGCGCCGTGCTGGTCCACGCGGCGGGCATCGCCGGCCTCGGCCTCGCCCCGACCTGGACGGCGTTCGTGGGCGTGGCCGTCGTTGCCGGGCTCGGGGCGGGCACGCTCGACGGCGGCGCGAACGGGCTCGTCCTCGACGTCTACCGCGAGGGCCGCGGGCGCGCGATGAACCTCCTGCACATGTCGTTCAGCATCGGCGCCCTCACGGCGCCATTGGCCGTCGGGATCCTGGTCGAGGGCGGCCTGCCGTGGCAGAACATCGCGATCGCGACCGGGGCCGTCCTCGCGCTGCTGGCGATCGCGTATGCGTTGATCCCAATGCCCAGCGGGCGACGGGCGAACGATGCCGCGTCCGTCCGTGCCGAGCCCGTGGGTGCCGGCGGCCGAAGCCTCCTGACCGGGCCGCTGCTGCTGCTGGGGATCGCGATCGCGACCTATGTCGCATCCGAGGTCGGCGTGTCCAACTGGATCGTTCGCTTCCTCGAGCCGGCGCCACTCACGACCGCGACCCTCGCACTGTCCCTGTTCTGGGCCGGTTTGACCGTCGGGCGCCTCGTCTCATCGGTGATCGCGGACCGGTTCGACCACCTGTGGTTCACGGTCGCCTGCTCGGTCGCCATGGGCGCGTTCATCGCGATCGCGGTCCTCGCACCAGGGCTGCCGCTCTCGGTCGGGGCGTTCGCGATCGCCGGCATCGCGGCCGGTCCGATCTTCCCGATGATCGTCGCCATCGGCGGCGAGCGATACCCGGAGCGGTCGGCCGCGGTCGGGGGATCGCTGACCGGCATGGCCGTCATCGGCTCGATCATCTACCCGCCCGCCATGGGCTTCCTGTCGGTGACCGTCGGGCTGCCGGTTGCGATGTTCGGCAACGTGCTGCTGGCGCTCGCCTGCGCGGTCGCGCTTGTGGCATTCAGCCGGGTCGCGGGCGCGCACGCGCGAGCGGCGCAGCTGCGCGAGGGCGGCCTCGAGGCATGAGCCGATCGCATGATCCTGCGATGCCCCTCCGTCCAGACCTGCACCCTGGAAGCGTCGAGATCACCTGGCTTCGCCAGGCGGGGTTCCTCATCCAGGGCCCCACGTCCGCGGTCCTGGTCGACGCGTTCCTGACCGACTTCGACGGCACAGTCGTGCCGCCCGGCCGCACGCCCGAGGAGCTGGCCTGGGTCGACGTCGTCCTCGCCACCCACGAGCACGCCGATCACTTCGACGGACCCGCGTGGGGGCGGATCGCCACGGCGTCGTCGACCACGCGGTTCGTGGTGCCCGAGCCCGTGGTCGCCCTCGCGGTGGACGCCGGCGTCCCGGCAGACCGCGTCGTCGGCGCCAGGCCGGACGCTCCGCTGGAGTTCAACGACCTGCGGATCGAGCCGCTGCCGGCGCTGCACGGCGTCGAGGTCGCCGATGCGTATACACACGGGCTTGAGCTGGAGCCCCCGGGCTATCGGTACCTCGGCTACGTCGTCGACCTGAACGGCGTGCGGATCTACCACGCGGGCGACACGATCGTGTACGAGGGGATGGCGGACCGGCTCCTGGGCCTCCGCCCGGACGTGGCGCTGGTCCCGATCAACGGCCGGGACTTCTTCCGCGAGGCACAGGGGATCGTGGGCAACTTCGACATCCGAGAGGCGGCCGAGCTCGCCGCCGAGATCGGGGTGGACCTCGTGATTCCGATGCATTACGACGCGGTGGCCGGCAACACGCAGGCGCCGGGCCCCTTCGTCGATCATGTGCGCGCGACCCATCCGGACCTGCCGGTCCTCCTGCCGGCCCGGCTGGTCCCGTTCGTCTACACCCGATCCGCCGGCCGGCCTCAGTAGGTGCAGCGGCCGCCCGAGAGATCCAGCGTCTGGCCGGTGGTGAACGACGCCTCACCCGACGCCAGGAACGCGACCGCTGCCGCCACCTCGCCCGGCTGACCCATCCGCCCCATCGGGATCTTGACCAGCAGCGGCTCCAGGTCCTTCGGGTCCACGTCGCGCAGCAGGTCGGTCTCGATGACCGCGGGCGCCACGGCGTTGACCAGGATGCCGTCGAGC
>DATDJA010000121.1:0-4759 GCA_036520795.1 Candidatus Limnocylindrales bacterium | reverse complement strand
CGGGGGCCCCATGGTCGACATCGGGTGGCTAGCCCTGGTCGAGGATGGTCTGGATCTGCTTGTTGGCGGCATCGAGCAGCGCGTCGATATCCGCGTTCTTGTCGGTGAGCACGGCCTGGACAACGGGGTCGAGGGCCGCGTACAGCTCCTGCGTGTGAGCCGTGGGCTCGGTCACGATCGGCTGGTCGAAGATCTGCGAGGTGAACGGGGCCATCTGGGCCGTCGGGACATTGATGTAGTCCTTGATCCACTCCTGGGACTGGTCGTAGGTGGCCTTGTCGAAGATCGGCAGGGCCGGCACGCCGACCGGCTGCTTGTTGGCCGTGAGGGCCTCGGCGTCGGCGACGGCGCCCTCCTGCGTCAGCAGCTTCTGCAGGTAGTAGAAGTCGATCCAGTTGACCGCGGCGTCGCGCTCGGCCTCGTCGGTGACGACGTTGACCGCCGCGAGGGTGCCGCCGCCGAGCACGCCGGACTGGTCGCCCTCGAGCGGGATGGTCGCGACGCAATAGTCCTCGGGCTTGATGCCGTTGTTCTGGACCATGTTCGTATACAGGTCCGAGCCGCCGGTGAACATGCCGATCTGGCCGGATGCGAAGGCCTGGTTGATCGAGCCCCACGCATAGTCGAACGTCGAACCCAGCGAGTCGTCCTCCCAGCGCATGGCCTTGAGGCGCTCGAGGGCCTTCTTCGTGGCGTCGTTGTTGACCGTCGCGGTGACCTTGCCGTCGTCGCCGACGGACTCCATGCGGCCGCCGTTCGCGTAGGTGGACGTGGTGAGCTGCCAGCCGCCGGTGTTCTCGGTGGCCATCTCCGCGTAGCCGGCGACGCCGGTCTTCTCGGCGATGGTCTTGGCCGCGGCACGGATCTCATCCCACGTCGTCGGGGGCTTGGTCGGATCGAGGCCCGCCTGCGTGAACAGCGAGCAGTTGTAGGTGAGCGACATGCCGTAGGCCGCGATCGGGACAGCGCGAATCGATCCGTCATCGGCCTGGCCGTTGACGATAACGTTGGGATTGAACTTGTCGGCATAGCCGAGCGCTTGGACGCGATCGTTGATGTTCACGATCTGGTCCTGGGCGATCAGGCCCTTGCCGTCGGTGAACGGGATCGTGAACACGTCGGGGAGCGTGCCCGCCGCGAGCGCCGCCGTGAACGTCGGCGCCGTCCAGTTGTACTCCTCGGGCTCGACGCTGATCCACGGGTACTTCGCCTCGAACTCGCTGATCTGCAGGTTCAGGGCGTCGACCGCAGCCTGGGTCGCGCCGGGCCGGAGCACGCCGACTGAGATCGTCACCGGCTCTTGATCGGCCACCGGCGAGCCGCTGGCCTCGGTGGTGGCCGCCGGGGTCGCCGCTGCGGCCGATGCCGTTGCCGACGCCGGCGAGGGGGTGGCGGTCGACGAGTTGCAGGCCGCCAGGGCCGCCGTCGTCAGGACCGTGAGTGCGAGCGCCGCGAACCGGCGCGGGTGTGCGGTTGTCATGCCTCGTGACTCCTCCTGGAATGACGCTTCGTCGATCGTTCGCCGTCTGGTTGCCCACCGACTCGGTGCGCGGTCGTCATCAGCTCCTCCTCATGCCGCTTCCCTTGTCGATGAGCCGGCGGGGGCCGGGATGGCCGGGTCCGGGCGGATCCAGACCGACGCATCGGCTGGCAGCCGCCCGTTCTCGATTTGTGCGCTGGCGAGCAGCACCACCCCGGCAACCGGCAGCTCGATCGCGGCCGGCGACAGGTTGGTGACGCAGACGAATTCGGGTCCGCGCGCGAACGCCAGGACGCCGTCGTCGGACGGCAGCCAGGCAAGCGGTCCGTCGCCGAGCAGGGCGTCGAGGCGGCGGATACGCAGCGCGGAACGATACAGGTTGAGCATCGAATCCGGGTCCGAGCGCTGGGCCTCCACGGTCACGCCGGCCCACGAGGCCGGCTGGCGAAGCCACGGCTCGCTCGCCGCACCCTCCGGGCTGAAGCCGAACGGCGCGCTCGAGCCGCTCCAGGGAAGCGGAACCCGGCACCCGTCGCGGCCGGGGTCGACGCCGCCGGATCGGAAGTGCATCGGGTCGACGAGCTGCTCGACGGGCAGGTCCTGGACCTCCTCGAGGCCCAGCTCCTCGCCCTGGTAGATGTAGAGCGAGCCGGGCAGCGCGGCGCAGAGGAGGGACGCCGCGCGTGCCCGACGCCGCCCGAGGTCGAGATTGGCAGGGGTGCCGCGCCGCTTGCGGACGAAGGCGAACGAGGTGTCCTCCTGGCCGAAGCGGGTCACCGGGCGGGTGACGTCGTGGTTCGAGATCAGCCAGGTCGCGGGTGCGCCGACGGGTGCGTGGGCCGCGAGCGTCACGTCAATCGACTCCCGAAGGCTGGCTGCGTCCCACGGGCGGACGAGGAAGTCGAAGTTGAACGCCGTGTGCAGCTCGTCGGGCCGGAGGTACTTGGCGAATCGCTCGACATCGGCGATCCACAGCTCGCCCACCAGGACCCGCGTGCCGGGGTATGCGTCCGCGATCGCGCGCCAGCTGCGGTAGATCGCGTGGAGCTCGTCGCGGTCCGTGTTCGGGTGCTCGCCGGGTTCCGGGTCGCCCGGGATCTCGGGGAGGGCCGGATCCTTGACCAGCAGGGCCGCCGAGTCGATGCGGATCCCGGCGACGCCGCGGTCGAACCAGAAGCGGAGGATGTCCTCGTGCTCGCGGCGGACGTCGGGGTGGTCCCAGTTGAGGTCCGGCTGGTCGGACGCGAACAGGTGGAGGTACCACTCGCCGGGCGTGCCGTCGGGTTCGGTGGTGCGTGTCCACGTCGTGCCGGAGAAGGGCGACGGCCAGTCGGTCGGCATCTCGTCGCCCGTCGGGCCACGGCCCTCACGAAACCAGAAGCGGGCCCGCTCGGGAGATCCGGGCGGTGAGGCGAGCGCGGCCCGAAACCAGGCGTGCTCCACCGAGACGTGGTTCGGGACGATGTCGACGATCGTGCGGATGCCGGCCTCGGCCGCCTCCGCGATCAGCAGCTCGGCCTCCTCGAGGGTGCCGAACGCCGGGTCGATGGCGCGATAGTCGGCGACGTCGTAGCCGCCGTCCGCGAGAGGCGAGCGGTACCAGGGGGTGAACCAGATCGCGTCGATGCCGAGGTCCACGAGGTAGGGCAGCCGGGACCGGACCCCGGCGAGATCGCCGATCCCGTCGCCGTTGCCGTCCGCAAAGCTGCGCGGGTAGACCTCGTAGATCACTGCGTCCCGCCACCACTCGCGGTCCGCGCGGGTCTTGGCGGGCGCGATACCGGGTGCGGGCGGCGCAACGGCGTCCGGGGTGACGGCTCCGGATGCCGTGAGGACGAGCTCGCTCACGAACCTCTGCCTCGCTCGCGTCGGCTGCTACCGGACGGCAACATCGGCGACGCTGGCGCGCAAACTACACGACTCGACAGAACAATGCAAGAACTAGACAGGACCTAGTTTGCAACTCGCCAACGCGCACCGTGCGTGGCGGAAAACCGTCAGTCGGCGGGCGCGGGACCGGTTGAGGCGCGGACCACGAGCTCGGGCTCGAACAGCAGCTCGTCGTCGAGGATCGGTGTTCCGGCGACCTGGCCGACCAGGAGCTCGATGACCATCCGGCACATCGGCTCGATCGGCTGGCGCACCGTCGTCAAGGGCGGCTCGGTACAATTCATCAAGAACGAGTCGTCGAACCCGACGACGGACACGTCGCCCGGCACGCTCTTGCCGGCGCGCTTCGCCGCACGGATTGCACCCAGGGCCATGAGGTCGCTGGCGCATACGATGCCCGTGACGCCGGCCTCGATGAGCTTCGCGGCGCCGGCCTGCGCGCCCTCGATCGAGTACCAGGAGCGCGCGATCTGGTCGGGCCGGAGCGGCGTGCCGGCGCGTTTCAGGATCGTCTGGGCGGCCGCGACCTTGCGGTTGGACGGCACGTGATCGCTGGGCCCGGCGAGCACGCCTACGCGCGTGTGGCCGAGCGAGAGCAGGTGGCCGAGCGCCTGTTCCACCGCCACGCTGTCGTCGCACGAGACTCGCGGGAAGCCGAGCCCGTCGATCGAGGCATTCACGAGGACGGTCGGCAGCCGGAGCTCCGCGAGCCGGGCGTAGTGCCCATGTGGGGCGTCCTCCTGGGCGTACAGGCCACCTGCGAACACGATCCCCGAGACCTGCTGCTGGAGGAGGAGCTCGACGTAGTCGGCCTCGGACACGCCGCCGGCCGTCTGGGTGCACAGCACGGGGGTGAAGCCGCGCTGCGACAGCGCGACGCCCATGACCTCGGCGAGGGCCGGGAAGATCGGGTTCTGGAGCTCGGGGAGGACGAGGCCGACGAGTCGGGCACGCTCGCCACGGAGCTTGCTGGGCCGCTCGTAGCCGAGGACGTCCAGCGCGGTGAGCACGGCCTGCCGCGTCGACTCGGAGACGCCGGGCTTGCCGTTGAGCACCCGGCTCACGGTCGCCTCGCTCACGCCGACCTTGCGCGCCACCTCTGCCAGCCGTCTCGTCATGCCCCCATCTTACGCAAGATCACGACAGCCGTTTGCGGTTCTGCGCAAACGGATCGGGAGGCATGATCCGGCGCGACGGGCGCCTGCTGATCGGTGAACCTTTCTGGATCGAGCCCCCGCCGGACGACGCGCCACGAGCCCTCGGGTTCGCGCCCGGCGACTATCTGTCTCTCGAAGGCACGCTCGACCGCCTCGAGGCCGCGGATCTCGAGCTCGTCGAGATGGTGCTCGCCGACGGCGACAGCTGGGACCGCTACGAGGCCGCGCAGTG
>DATDJA010000120.1:0-6207 GCA_036520795.1 Candidatus Limnocylindrales bacterium | reverse complement strand
GACGGCGCGACCCGGCGTTTCAACGGGGCACGACTGGACGGGTATCTGGCGGCGCTCGCGCCTTCTGATGGCTCCGAGCCGTCGCTACCGCCAGGTGGGGCGGAGCCCGTCGACCCCGCTGCCGCGGCCGCCGAGGCGACGATCCTCGGCCTGCGCCTGGACACCGGCCTGTCGCTTGCGGACGCCGAGGCCGGGCCGCTCGCGCCGCATCTCGCCTGGGCGCTCGACGCCAGACTCCTGGAACCGTTCGACGCCGCCGGACCTCGCGTCCGCCTGACGACCCGTGGCCGCCTCCTCTCGAACGAGCTGTTCGCGCGACTCGTATAGCGTCTCCGGCCTCATGCGTTCAGCTGGCGGTCGTCCCGTCGCGCGGCCGCGACGAACGGTGCGTCGCGCGCACCATCCATCGCGTCAGGGCGGCCACCACGCAACGAATGGTGCGCCGGCGAGGCGATTCGTTGCATGGGGGCGATGGGACGACCGTCCGGTGCACCGGACGGGTTGCCTCGTACCACGAACGATTTCCGAACCGAATCGGGCGTACACCAACCGTAAGGTTCAGAGCATCCGAACCGAGTGGCGCACTGAGGGCCGGCGGTGGAGCGAGCGTTGGTGGAGCGTGCACAGCGAGGCGATCAGGCGGCCTTCGCCGACCTCGCCCGTTCGCTCAGCACGCCGCTGTTCGCAGTGGCCCACCGCATCCTGCGTGACTTCCACGCCGCGGAGGACGCCACCCAGCAGGCGATCGTCCTCATCTGGCGCGACCTCCCGAACCTCAGGGACCCGGACAAGTTCACGGCGTGGTCATACCGCGTCCTCGTCAACGTCTGCTACGGCGAAGCGCAACGCGGACGGCGGATGAGCGGTGCGGCGTTGGCGCTCGGCGATGCCGGAGCGCACGACCCCCATGGGAGCGTTGCCGACCGCGACCTGCTCAGCCGAGCGTTCGAACGACTACGGCCGGAGCAACGGGCGGTGCTCGTCCTCCAGTACTACCTCGACCTCGACCAGGCCGAGATCGCGGACTACCTCGGCATCCCCGTCGGCACCGTGAAGTCGCGAGCTTCGAGCGCCCGCAACGCGCTCCGAGCCGTCTTGGATGCCGACCGACGGCTAAGCGCCGCGGAGGGGACGGCATGAGCGCCCGTCGGGACGCAATGTCCGATCTCGAGATCGACGGCCTGCTCCGTGCGCTGATTCTTGAGGGGTCAAATGCCACCCCAACAGGGATGACCGAGGCTGCCCTCAGCCGGGTGGCACGTACTGCCCAGGCCCGATCGCGCGGCGCGACGCTTCGCTCGGTGGCGTCTGCCGTCGGGCCGGCCTGGGCGCTGGCGGCCGCCGTCGTCCTGGCGGTTGGGCTCGGCGTCTTCCTCAGTCAGCAGGGCAACGGGCCGATGACATCGCCGTCGCCCGGACCGAGTGCCAGTCCGACCCAGAGCGCGCCTCCGTCCTCGCCGTCGTCTGGGCAAGGGCTCGTTACCGTCGGCTCCGTGAGCGCCGGCTACGAGCTGACCATCCCCGCGTCCTGGAAGCCGGTGAGCAGTGGAGGCTCGGACGCGCAACGGTGGCTCGGCACCGATGGCGACGTCATGGTGAGCTATGGGTCATCGATCTTCGATGGCGGCGACGTGACCGTGTGCGCTCCGCCCGCGGCCGGCGCCGACACCTGTACGTCGCTCAGGCACGGGTATTTGGCCCCGTTCGATCCGGCGGTCGACGGCGTCGGCCCGATCTCTGTGGAGGTGTGGCTCGATCGGTGCGATGGCCGTTGTCCGATCACCGAGACGGAGGTCACGCTCGACGGAGAGCGCGCCGCCTACACCCGCGCATGGATCGGCGACCGGCAGGTCACCTACGTGTCGACCTTCCACGATCGGCGACCCGTGATCGTGTATTGGAGCGAGCCGGTCGAGCTCGCGGACGAAGCCCGCATCCTGGACATGCTGGCGAGCTTCCGGTTCCGGAGCGCAGCTCCCGAAGATGCCAGCCCGACTCCCGTCCTCGACCCGTCGGAGCCGGTCGTCTACACGAACGTCGATGACGGCTACGAGATCACGATGCCACGCTCGTGGGCCGACGCTACGAGCGCTGGAGACTCCGGCGTCCGTTGGTTCGGAACGCATGGAGGGTTCGGGACCTTTGCTGGGCCGCCGCTCATCATCAGCGTCGGCAGCCCGAAGGGAGCGGTGACGGTGTGCAATGACTCGGCGTTCGACTGCGGGACCGCCACGGCAACGACGCTCGACGAGCTCGATGCGGCAATACACCCCGTCCCTGAACAGTTCGCCAGCGCGGTACGTCGCGACAAGGAAGGCACTCTGAAGTTGGGCGGCGAGCCCGGCCGCTACGAGCGCCCTGGATACGCAATGACGAGCAACGAGGTCGGAATCGGTAAGAGCAAGGGCGGCAACTGCCTCGGCTGCCCCGGTCTGCGCTACCTCGCCTACACCATTCACGAAAGCCGCCCCGTGGTCCTCTCGATCGACTGGTGGACGATTGGCTTCGAGCGAGTCCACTATGACGACATCACCGACATGATCAACAGCTTCCGCTTCCTCGACTGACCGCACCTCCGCGCTGGCACCTGGATACGCGACGTCGCCCCGACCGCGAGACGCTGCCAGTCCGCGTTGACACCCGGTTCGCACGGCCGCTAGACTTGGCGCACACCGTTAGCACTCTCATGGTGCGAGTGCTAACTCACGCTCGGGAGAGGCTCCATGGCGCGACGCGCGCGTCAACTGAGCGGCCTCCTGGACCTTCGCTCCCAGGCGATCCTTCGGGCCGTCATCGAGGAATACGTCACGACCGCCACGCCGGTCGGCAGCCAGGCGCTCGTCGAGCGCTATCGCCTCGGCGTGTCCAGCGCGACCGTGCGCGCCGTGCTCGCGGAGCTCGAGGCCGGCGGCCTGCTGACGCATCCGCACACCTCTGCCGGACGCGTCCCCACCGAGAGCGGCTACCGCTACTACGTCGAGTCGATCGTGGACAGCGTGCCGCTGCCGCCGGTCGAGCAGCTGATGATCCGCCACCAGTTCGGGCAGGTCGAGTACGCGAGCGAGCACTGGTTCCGGCTCGCGGCCACGACACTGGCCTCGGTCACCCGCGCAGCGGGCCTCGCGACGCCCGCGAAGCCGACGTCCGCGCACCTGCGCCGCCTGGACCTCGTCTCGATCAGCGACCGCATGGCGAGCCTCATCCTCGTCCTCCGCGAGGGCTCGCTCAAGCAGGTCCTGATCTCGCTCGACGAGCCCATCGAGCAGACGGAGCTGTCCCGCGTGGCGGCGATGCTCAACCACCTGCTCGAGGGCCGGACGGCCGCCGAGGCCAGGCAGGCCATCGGCGCGCTTGACGCGGCGGACCCGGCGCTCGACCTACCCCGGCGGGTGGGCCAGCGAGTCGTCGTCGCGCTCGAGGAGTTCGACGCCGCCGCCATCGAGGAGCTGTTCTCCGACGGCCTGCTGAATGTCATGGCCGCCCCGGAGTTCGCGCAGAGCGAGAAGCTGCGGCGCGTGTTCGCGGCCCTCGAGAACCGCGCCTATCTCGCCCACCTGATCGCCGGCGTGTCCGGATCGGACACGGTCCGCGTGTACATCGGGCACGAGAACTCGGCCGAGGACATGGCCGACGTATCGCTCATCCTCGCTCCCTATGGGCGGCCTGGACGCGGCGTCGGCGTCGTGGGCGTGCTGGGGCCCACGCGCATGGCCTACCCCCAGGCGATCGGCACGGTCCGCTTCGTCTCGGGCCTGATGAACGAGCTGATCGACCACCTGTACGCCTGACCCGAGACGAGACGGAGAACAATGGCCCGGAAGACCCGCGCCCAGGAGCGCATCGAAGAGATCGACGTGTCCCCCGCCGCCCTGTCGGCACAGATCGAGCTGCTGCAGGCCGAACGCGACGAGGCGGTCACGAAGGCGGACGAGTACGTACTTGCGCTGCAGCGCGAGCGCGCGGAGTTCACGAACTTCCGGCGACGGACCAGCGAGGAGCGCGAACGTGAGCTCGGCCTTGCCGGCGAGGACCTCATCCGCAAGGTGCTTGCCGTCGCCGACGACTTCGACCGCGCCATCGAGAGCCGGCCGGTGGAGCTCGAGGGTGATCCGTGGGCCGATGGCATCGCGGTCATCGACCGGAAGCTCCGCCAGCTGCTCGACAGCGAGGGCGTGACGTCGGTCGAGGCCTCGCCCGGCACGGCCTTCGATCCTCGCGAGCACGAGGCGATCGTCAGCGTCCCGGGCACGGGCCGGCCCGAGGGCGAGATCGTCGAAGAGGTGCGGCGCGGCTACCGGCTGCGCGACCGTGTCATCCGCCCGGCGCTCGTGGCCGTCGCGACCGCCGAGGACGCAGCCGCCGGGCTCGCCAACTGATCCATCCAACCGACTGAACCACCACCCGAACCACAACGACCAGGAGAGCGCCTCGCATGGGCAAGATCATCGGCATCGACCTCGGAACGACGAACAGCGTCGTGGCGGTCATGGAAGGCGGCGAGCCGACCGTGATTCCCTCGTCCGAGGGCAATCGCACCGTCCCGTCGGTCGTCGGCTTCGCCAAGACCGGCGAGCGCGTCGTCGGCCAGCTGGCCAAGCGCCAGGCGGTCACCAACCCCACCAATACCGTCTATTCGATCAAGCGCTTCATGGGCCGTCGCTGGGACGACCCCGAGGTGCAGCGGTCGAAGGACCTCGTGCCGTACACGGTCGAGAAGGACTCCAAGTCCGAGGGCATCAAGGTCGTCGCCGACGGCAAGGGCTATACCCCGCCCGAGATCTCGGCGATGGTCCTCCAGAAACTCAAGGCCGACGCCGAGGCGTACCTCGGGGAGAAGGTCACCGAGGCCGTCATCACGGTCCCGGCCTACTTCGACGACACGCAGCGCCAGGCGACCAAGGACGCCGGCCGGATCGCGGGCCTCGAGGTCAAGCGGATCATCAACGAGCCGACAGCGTCGGCGCTCGCCTATGGCCTGGACAAGAAGCACGACGAGAAGATCGCCGTCTACGACCTTGGCGGCGGCACGTTCGACATCTCGATCCTCGAGCTGGGCGAGGGCGTGTTCGAGGTCAAGGCGACCAACGGCGACACGCACCTCGGCGGCGACGACTTCGACCAGCGCGTCATCGAGTGGCTGCTGGCCGAGTTCAAGAAGGACCAGGGGATCGACCTCTCGAAGGACCAGCAGGCCCTGCAGCGCCTCAAGGAGGCCGCCGAGAAGGCGAAGATCGAGCTGTCGACGACGGCGACGACCGAGATCAACCTGCCCTACGTCACCGCGGACGCGTCGGGGCCCAAGCACCTCGTCATCAACCTGTCCCGGGCCAAGCTCGAGGACCTCGTCCGCGACCTGGTCGAGAAGACCAAGGGCCCGGTCGTGGCGGCGCTCAAGGACGCCGGCCTGAAGCCGGGCGAGATCGACGAGGTCATCCTCGTCGGCGGCCAGACGCGCATGCCCGCCGTCCAGGAGATGGTCAAGTCGCTGTTTGGCGGCAAGGAGCCCCACAAGGGCGTCAACCCCGACGAGGTCGTCGCGGTCGGCGCCGCGATCCAGGCGGGCGTGCTCGGCGGTGAGGTGAAGGACGTCCTCCTCCTCGACGTCACGCCGCTGTCCCTGGGCATCGAGACCCTGGGCGGCGTCATGACCCGCCTCATCGACCGCAACACGACCATCCCGACCTCGAAGTCGCAGGTGTTCTCGACGGCCTCGGACAACCAGAGCCAGGTCGAGATCCATGTCCTCCAGGGCGAGCGCGATTTCGCGGGCGACAACAAGACCCTCGGCCGGTTCATCCTCGACGGGATCCCGCCGGCGCCGCGAGGCATCCCGCAGATCGAGGTGACGTTCGACATCGATGCCAACGGCATCCTCGACGTCAAGGCCAAGGACCGGGCGACCGGCAAGGAGCAGCAGGTCCGGATCACGGCCAGCTCGATGCTGTCGAAGGACGACGTCGACAAGATGGTCCGCGACGCCGAGAGCCACGCCGATGAGGACAAGCAGCGGCGCGAGGAGGTCGAGATCCGCAACCAGGCGGAGCAGCTGACCTACCAGGCCGAGCGGACGCTGCGGGACCTGGGCGACAAGGTGTCGCCCGATGACCGCGCGGCCGTGGAGTCACAGGTCGTGACGCTGCGCGAGGCGCTCAAGGGCTCCGAGGTGTCGGCGATCAACTCCGGGATGCAGGCGCTGGTCGAGACGCT
>DATDJA010000119.1:0-5177 GCA_036520795.1 Candidatus Limnocylindrales bacterium | reverse complement strand
CGTGACGAGCATCGCGGCCCCGGCCGCGTCGACCGCCGCCAGGACCTCGGCGTCGCGCATCGAGCCGCCCGGCTGGACGATCGCGCTCACGCCCGCATCCAGCAGGAGCTGCGGCCCGTCGGCGAACGGGAAGAACGCGTCGGACGCGGCCACGGCCCCGCGCGCGCCATCGTCGCCCTGGAACTGGCGGGCCTTGTCGACCGCCCCGCGACAGGCGTCGACCCGGCTCACCTGGCCCGAGCCCAGCCCGACCAGCATCCCGTCGCGGACGAGGACGATCGCGTTCGAGACGACCCCGCGACACAGCCGCCACGCCAGGTCGAGGTCGCCCCGCTCGCCGTCGGTGGGCGTCCGCCTCGACACGCACGCCCAGCCTGCCGCATCGTCCGGCTGCCGGTCCGGTGCCGTGACCAGCACCGCGCCGCCCGCCGTCCGGACCGAGCCCAGATAGTCGACGTCGAGCAGGCCGCGCGCCGTCAGCCCGCTGCGGTCGGCGGCCGCGTCGAGCGACGGGTCCTCGACCAGCCGCAGGTTGGGCTTGGTGGCGAGCACCTCGAGGGCGGACGCGTCGAACGCGGGCGCGACGACGACCTCGAGGAACAGCGATGTCAGCCGCTCGGCCAGCGCGCGATCGACCGGGCCGGTGATCGCCACGACCCCGCCGAACGCCGACACGGGGTCGCCGGCCAGCGCGGCGTCCCACGCCTCGTGCAGGGTCGCCCGCTCCGCCGCGCCGCAGGGGTTGGTGTGCTTGACGATCACGACGCCAGGACCGCGCAGCAGCCGGGCGAGCGACGCCGCGGCCGACGCATCGAGCACGTTGTTGTAGCTGAGTGCCTTGCCCTGGAGCGGCGGTTCGCCGCTCGCGAACGGGCCTTCGGCGCTGCGCGGCTCGCGGTCGGTCCGCCGGTAGCGCGCTGCCGGCTGGTGGGGATTCTCGCCGTAGCGCAGCGTCTCGACCTTGGCCATCGAGATCGTCAGCACCGGCGGATAGGGGTCCTCCGCGCCCGGCAGGCCCGGCTCGGACGGGAGTGCGATGCCCGCGTCATGCATCCGGCAGGGCAGCTCGGCGGCGATCCGGGCGTCGTAGGCCGCGGTATGGGCGAAGGCCTCGATCGCGAGCGCCGACCGCAGGCCGATCGGGACCTCGCCGTGCTCGTCGAGGGCGCCGAGGACCGCGTCATAGCGGGCTGGGGACGTCACGATCGCGACCGACGCGTGGTTCTTGGCGGCGGCACGAACCATGGACGGCCCACCGATATCGATCTCCTCGACCAGCTCGTCCAGCGATAGGCCGGGCTTGCGGGCCGCCTCGGCGAACGGGTACAGGTTGACGACGACGAGCTCGAACGGGGCGATCCCCGCGGCGGCGAGCGCCTCCCGGTGGTCCGCGCGCCGGCGGTCCGCGAGCAGCCCGGCGTGGACGCGCGGGTGGAGCGTCTTGACACGGCCGTCGAGCATCTCGGGGAAGCCGGTGACGGCGGCGACGTCGGTGACCGGCAGCCCGGCCTCGCGCAGCGCGCGCGCCGTCCCGCCCGTGCTGACGAGCTCGAAGCCGCGGGCGACGAGGCCGGCGCCGAAGCCGGCCAGACCCGCCTTGTCGGACACGGACACCAGGGCCCGCCTCGGCGTCGGGGCGTGGGCGTCGAACGCGGCGGGATCGAGGGTGGCGCGTCGGGCGCCGAGCGTCACCGAGAGCGCCCCGGCGAGGAGGGCAGCCACGGCCGACGGGAGAAGCCGATGCTCGACGGCGTGGAGCCGCTCGAGGAGCGCCGCCTCGTCATCGCCCGGGAGCACGGGGACGCCCTCCTGGGCGACGATCGGCCCGCCGTCGAGTGTCGCGTCCACGAGGTGGACGGTGACGCCGGTGACGGCGACGCCGGCGCCCAGCGCGTCGCGCACGGCGTGGAGCCCCGGAAAGGCCGGCAGCAACGAGGGGTGGACGTTGAGGATCCGGCCGCCGAACCGTCGCAGGACGTCGGGACCGACGAGCCGCAGGTAGCCGGCGAGCACGACCGCGTCCAGGTCGAGGGCGGCGAGCGTGTCCGCGAGGGTCGCGTCCTCACCGCCCGGCACGAGCACGGTCTCGATCCCCTGCTCCGCCGCCCAGTCCAGGGCCGCGCACGGCCGGTCGGCGAACACCACCACGATGTCCCCGCCCAGCGCGCCCCGGGCGCCGACGGCGACCAGCGCCCGCAGGTTGGACCCGCTGCCCGACACGCCGACCGCGATCCGCGGCGTGCTCGCCTTGCTCACGTCGCCTCCCCGTAGCGCCGGTCGCCGAGGTCCCCCGGGTCCACGACCTCCCCGACCACCCAGGCGGGGATCCCGCGCTCGCCCGCGAGCTCGACGGTCCGCTCGGCGGCGTCGTCGGGCACGATCAGGACCATGCCCAGCCCGCCGTTGAAGGTGGCCCGGAGCTCGTCGTCCTCGATCCCGCCGAGCACGCCGAACAGGCGCATCACCGACGGCAGCGGCCACGCCGACGGCCGGAGGCGCGCGCCGAGCCCAGCGGGAAGCGCGCGCGGGACGTTGCCGGGCAAGCCTCCGCCGGTGATGTGGGCGATCCCGCGCACGCCGACGCCGTCCGCGGCCAGGGCGGCCCGGATCGCCAGCACGTCGCGGGCATAGACCCGGGTCGGCGTGAGCAGCACCTCGCCCAGGGTCGCGAACCCGTGCTCCGGCTCACGCTCGAGGCAGGTCGTGGCCGTTCGGTCCCCGAGGACCCGGCGCAGGAGCGCCTGGTAGGGCGCCCGGAGGTCCAGGTCGTGCTGCGCGACGAGCGCGCGTACGAGCGAATAGCCGTTGGCATGCAGACCGCTCGCGCCGAGCCCGACGATCGCGTCGCCCGCCCTGGCGGTCGTCGTGTCGAGCAGCCCGCTCCGCTCCGCGACCCCGATGCAGAACCCCGCCATGTCGAACTCGCCGGCCTCCATCAGGCCCGGGTGCTCGGCCGTCTCCCCGCCCACGAGGGCCGCGCCCGCCTGGCGGCAGCCGTCCGCCACGCCGGCCACGAGCTCGGCCACGTTGCGCGGGTCGAGGCGCCCGACGGCGATGTAGTCGAGGAACGCGACCGGCTCGGCGCCCGAGCACACGACGTCGTCGGCGCACATCCCGACGAGGTCGATGCCGATGGTGTCGAACCGGCCGAGGGCTGCCGCAATGGCCGTCTTCGTGCCGACCCCATCGGTCGAGGACACGATCACCGGCTCAGAGATGCCCTCGGGGATCGCGAACGCCGATCCGAACCCGCCGAGGCCGCCGAGGACCTCGGGCCGCCGGGTCGACTCGACGGCCGCGCGCATCAGCTCTACGGCACGATCGCCGGCGGCGACGTCCACCCCGGCGCGGGCGTAGGCCACCCGCGTGAAGGTGCCCCGCTCGCTCATCAGCCGACGCCGCTGCCGGCCGTCTCGAGCAGGAACTTGCGGGCGGTCACGTCGTACGGGACGGGCTCCGGGTAGTTGCCGTCGAAACACGCGAAGCAGAACTGCTCGTACGGCAGGTCGAGAGCGCTGAGCACGCCACGGATCGAGAGGTAGCCGAGCGAATCGGCGCCGATGAACTCGCGGGTCTCCTCGACCGAGTGGGTCGCGGCGATCAGCTCGGTCTCGATCGAGGTGTCGATGCCGTAGAAGCACGGGTGGTAGATCGGCGGGGCGCTGATCCGGACGTGGACCTCGGCGGCGCCGGCACGGCGCAGCAGGCCGACGATCTGCTTGGTGGTGGTGCCGCGCACGATCGAATCGTCGACCACGATCAGGCGCCGGTCCCGGATCGTCTCGCGCAGCGGGCTGAGCTTCACGTTGACGCCGCGCTGGCGCATCGCCTGCGATGGCTGGATGAAGGTCCGGCCGCTGTACCGGTTGCGGACCATGCCCTCGCGGAACGGCACGCCCGACGCCTCCGCGTAGCCCGCGGCCGCCGGGGCGCCCGTGTCGGGCACCGGCATCACGAGGTCGGCGTCGACGGGATGCTCGATCGCGAGCTGCATCCCCATGTGGCGGCGCGCCTCATACAGGTTGCGGCCCTCCATGTAGGAGTCCGGGCGCGCGAAGTAGATGAGCTCGAACACGCACAGGGCCGGCGTCGCCTCGGCGTACCGGACGGACACGGGCTCGCGGCCCGGCTCGAGGACCACGATCTCGCCGGGCTCGACGTCCCGGATGAACTCGGCGCCCACGATGTCGAGCGCGGCCGTCTCGGAGGCCAGGATCCAGCCCGCGGTGTCGTCGTCGCCCCACAGGCCGGGGCCATACGCAGCGTCCCCCGAGATCGGCAGCCGCCCGAGGACCAGCGGCCGGAAGCCGTGCGGGTCGCGGACGCCGATGACCTGGTGCTCGGAGAGGATCACGAGGCTGAACGCGCCCTTGACCCGGGGCAGGACCCGGCGAAGCGCGTCGACGGTGTCCTCGGCCGGCTCGTCGGCGAGCAGCGCGGTCAGGAGCTCCGTGTCGGTGCTGGCGGGAAGGCGCCCGCGGCCGCCCTCCAGCTGGTCGAGGAGCTGCCGGGTGTTGACGAGGTTGCCGTTGTGCCCGATGGCCAGCGCGCGGCGCGGCCCGAGGCGGAGCGTCGGCTGGGCGTTCTCCCAGACGGTCGACCCGGTGGTCGAGTACCGGCAGTGGGCCACGGCGAGGTCGCCGGCGAGTGACGGGATCCGCCGCTCATCGAGCACCTGGCCGACCATGCCCAGGTCCTTGTAGATCATCAGGTGCCGCCCGTCGGACACCCCGACGCCGGCCGACTCCTGGCCGCGGTGCTGGAGCGCGAACAGGGCGGTGGCCGCAACCCCGGCCGCCTCGTGACCACGATCGGGCAGGACGACGCCGACGACGCCACACATCAGGCGTCGGCCGCCTTTGCATCCGTGGCAGCGGCCGCCCAGCCGAGCGCCCGCGGCAGCCCGTGGTCCCAGGCGTGGCGCAGGTCGGCGACGGCGACGTCGAGGGCGTCGGCGATCCGGCTCCCCCGTTCCTCGGCGGCCCCGGTGGCGCCCTCGCCCGCGAGCTCGATGAGAAGCCGTGTCCCGCCCGTCGTGCCGAGCTCGTCGCCGGGCAGCCCGTAGTGGCGGGCCAGCAGGATGAACGCGGGCACGTAGCGTGGCGCGACCTCGACGATCAGGCGCGATGGGCTCTCGCCGAACAGGCCCACCGCCGGCGAGTCGCCGACCGTGAGGC
>DATDJA010000118.1:0-6136 GCA_036520795.1 Candidatus Limnocylindrales bacterium | reverse complement strand
GGCTACGAGGACCTCGACCTTACGCCCAACGTCGCGACGAGCCGGCCGGTGCGGGCGGCGATCTCGAACTCGTTCGGGTTCGGGGGCCAGAACACCGCAGTCATCTTCCGGCGGTGGGAAGGATGAGCGCGCCGACCGGCGAAGGCCGGGAGGAGGAGCCGATGAGCGAGTCCGGTCTCGCCGACGGGCGCGCCGCCGTTGACCCGGTGGCGGTCGGTCCGGGCGATGGCGGGTCCGACGAGGAGGACGCGGTGGCGGTTGAGGCGATCGAGGCCGACGATGCGCAGGGTGGCAACGGCGCGGCGGGCGAGGCGACGCCAGCCCCCGTCCTCGCCGCCGCCGACGCGTCGCTCCTCGCGCTTGTCGACCGGCTGACCGCGGTCCTCGAGCGCAGCGAACTCGGCGAGCTCGAGGTGGCCGCCGGTGGGACGACGATCGTGCTCCGGGCGCCGTCGGCCGTCGAGCGCCCCGTCCCGGTCGCGATGGCCGCCCCGGCCGAGGCTCCGGCGGCCGGCCGGGACGCGCAGGCCGGTCCGACGGCCGTGCCCACGAGCCCGGCGATCGCGCCCGCCGAGGCCAAGCCGTCGGTCAAGGCGCCCCTGACCGGGATCTTCTACGCCGCACCGTCGCCCGGCGCCACGCCGTACGTGGCGATCGGCGACCACGTGGCGGTCGGCCAGATCATCGGCCTGATCGAGGCCATGAAGCTGTTCAACGAGATCAAGAGCGACATGGCTGGGCGTGTCACCCGGGTGTGTGTGGAGACCGGCGCGCTCGTGAAGGCGAAGCAGCCGCTCATCGAGGTGGAAGCACGATGAGCGAGTCGCACGCGGTCCGCCTCACCGGCTGGGGCCGCTACGCCCCGTCGCAGGTGCTGACCAACGCCGACCTCGAGCGGATGGTCGACACGTCCGACGAGTGGATCGTGTCCCGGACCGGAATTCGCGAGCGGCGCGTGGCGGCCGCGCACGAGACCACGGCGTCGATGGGCGCCGTCGCCGGCCTGCGGGCGATCCGGACCGCGGGCATCGAGCCCGACGACATCGACGTCATCATCCTCGCCACGCTCACGCCCGACTACTGGATGCCGTCGACCGCGGCGCTGGTCAAGGAGGCCATCGGCAACACGAAGGCCGCCGCGTTCGACGTCATGGCCGCATGCTCCGGCTTCGTCTACGGCTACGCGACCGCCAGCGCATACATCTCGGCCGGGCTCGCGAGGCACGTGCTGGTCATCGGCGCGGAGCTGCTGACCCGGTTCCTCGACTACACCGACCGCAGCACCTGCATCCTGTTCGGCGACGGGGCCGGCGCGGTGGTGCTCTCGGCGTCGGACGAGCCGACGGCCCCCGTCGGCATCGAGCTCACCACGGAACCCCAGGGCGCGTACATGATCTGGCTCCCGGCAGGCGGCGCCAAGAGCCCGCCGTCGGCCGAGACGATCGCCCGCGGCGAGCACAAGATCCGGATGGAGGGGCGCGAGACCTATCGCTTCGCCACCCGGACGCTCGCCTCCACGGCGCTGGCTGCCGCCGGCAAGGCCGGCATCGACCCGGGCGACGTCGACCTGTTCATCCCGCACCAGGCCAACATCCGGATCATCGAAGCGGTGGCCAAGGGCCTCGACCTGCCGATGGAGCGGATGTTCGTGAACCTCGACCGGTACGGGAACACGTCCGCCGCGTCGGTGCCGATCGCGCTCGCCGAGGCCGTGAACGAGGGCCGCGTCGAGCCCGGCGACAAGATCGTCATGGTCGCGTTCGGCGCCGGGTTCACGTCCGGCGCCGTGGCGATGGAATGGACGGCCGACCCGGCGCGGGGGCCCATCGGCGACGCGGCCGTGCGGCCCGAGGACGTCTCGGTCCGGCTGCCCGTCGACTGGGACTCCGTCGACCCGATCCCGCCGGCGCTCGCCGAGATCGTGCAGCGCCCGATCGCCCCGGGGATCGAGGTTCCCCTCGACGACGTCGTTCCCGACGAGCCGGAGCCGGCGGGCCAGCGCGTCCGCTGACAGGAGGAGCACGGATGATCGACCTCACGGGCAAGACCGCGCTCGTCACCGGTGGCTCACGCGGTATCGGGCGAGCCATCGTGCTGCGGCTGGCGCGCCAGGGCGCTGACGTCGCGTTCAGCTTCCGGGGCAACCAGGCGGCCGCGGACGCGACCGTCGCCGAGGTCGAGGCGCTCGGGCGCCGGTGCCTCGCCGTCCAGCAGGACGCCCGCGATCCCGAGGCCGCCGAGGCCCTGGTCAAGGCCGTCCTGGACGCCTACGGGCGGGTCGACATCCTCGTCAACAACGCCGGCATCACGCGCGACGACCTGATCATGCGCATGAGCCTCGACAACTGGCGCGACGTGCTCGAGACCAACCTGTTCGGGGCGTTCTACGCGCTCAAAGCGGTTACCCGGCCGATGCTCCGGGCGAAGGCCGGCCGGATCATCAACATCACCTCGGTCTCGGGGCAGGCGGGCCAGATGGGCCAGGCGAACTACAGCTCGGCCAAGGCGGGGCTCATCGGGCTCACCAAGGCCGCCGCACGTGAGCTGGCGTCGCGCGGGATCACCGTCAACGCCGTTGCGCCGGGGTTCGTGCTCACCGAGCTGACCCAGGATTTGCCCGACAACCTCAAGGAGCAGCTGACCGAGCGCACGCCGCTCGGGCGGTTCGGAACCCCGGAGGAGATCGCCGACGCAGTCGCGTTCCTGGCCTCCGACGAGGCCGCGTTCATCACGGGCCAGGTCCTCGCCGTCGACGGCGGCCTGGTGATGATGTAGCGGTGCCGTTCACGCTCGAGTCAACGGCGATTCCCGACGTCCGAATCATCCGCCCGCTCCGCTTCGGGGACGATCGGGGCTGGTTCGCGGAGATCCTCCAGGCCGAGACGTTCGAGGGCTTCGGGCTGCCGTCGCGCTTCGAGCAGGTCAACCAGTCGCGGTCGGCCCGGGGCGTCGTCCGCGGCCTGCACTTCCAGTGGGATCCGCCGCAGGGCAAGCTGATGCGCGTCGTCGCCGGGCGCGCGTTCCTCGTGGCGGTCGACATCCGGCCGGGCTCGCCGACGCTCGGCCAGGCGGTGACGCTCGAGGCCTCGTCCGACGACCCGCTGCTGCTCTGGGCGCCCGCCTCGTTCGCACGGGGGTTCGCGGCCCTGTCCGACGTGACCGAGATCGAGTACTTCTGCACCGCGGGGTACAACCCCGCCAACGAGGCAGGGATCCGCTGGGACGACCCGGCGCTGGCGATCGCGTGGCCCGTGGATTCGCCCCTCCTGTCGGCCAAGGATGCCGACGCCGGCACCCTCGCGGACTGGCTGGCCAGACCCGAATCCGCCGTCTTCCGATACACCGCGCCCGCCTGACGCTTCGGGGAGAGTTCACCGCCCGCCGGTACCTTCGACTGGTGCCCCGTGCGGCGGTTCGCTGGCAGCATCCGATTCGTGCATACCCGCCTTGGCGCCGCGCAGCGCGCGCGCGGCCGCCATCAAGGCCCGATGGGTCCGTCGCGTCTTCACATGCTCGCGTTCGCCTCCGGCGTCGCGATCCTCGCGCTGGGCATCATCGGCTGGGCGGTCGGCGGGGGTCCGGGTTCGTTCGAGGACCTCACGGTCGTGCTCGACCTCGTCATCGGCGGCACGATCCTCGCGACCTGGGCGGTGCTCGGGCGGTTCCGCGCGTCGGAGGGCCGGCGGGAGGCCCAGCTCCAGGTCCTCCAGCACGCCGCCCGGCGGATGAGCGCGAGCCTGTCGCGCGAGGAGGTCGGCCGGGCCGTGGTCGAGGAGACGCGCCGCGTCATCGACTACCACAACGCCCGCGTCTATCTGCTCGACCCGCCCGACGAGCTCGCCCCGATCGCGTTCGAGGGACGCGTCGGCGCCTACGAGAAGGTCGACCTCGAGATCCTGCGCACGAAGATTGGCGAGGGGTTCACCGGCTGGGTGGCGCTCCACGGCCAGCCGCTCCGCATCGACGACGCGACCACCGACGATCGGGGCGCCACGATCGAGGGGACCGAGGACGTCGACGAGTCGATGCTCGTCGTACCGATGCAGCACGACGGCAAGCTGGTCGGCGTGATCACGCTGTCCAAGCTCGGCCTGCGCCAGTTCGACGACGACGACCTGCGGTTGCTGACGATCCTCGCGGACCAGGCCGGCACCGCGTTCAGCGGCGCCGCGAACCTCGCCGAGACCCGGCGCCTCGCGTCGGAGCTGCGCCAGCTGCTGGACATGAACAGCGCGCTGTCGCGCTCGCTCGATCCGCGCGCCGTCGCCGACCTGATGGCGGAGCACGTCGCCCGGGCCGTCGGCGCCGATCGGGCCCAGATCAGCGACTGGGATCGGCCGAACGCCCGGTTGCGGACCCTCGGCTGTTTCCCGACGTCGGCGCGTGCGGACATGGACGACTTCTACCCGCTCGACGGGTTCCCGCTCACCTGCAGGGTCCTCCAGAACGGGGTCATCGAGACCGTCGACACCGAGGATCCGACGGCCGACCCGGCCGAGGTGGCGCTGCTTCGCCACGACGGCATGCGCGGGCTCGTGATGATTCCCCTGATCGCCAAGGGCGAGGCGATCGGCCTGATCGAGCTCATCTCGACCGGCCAGCCCAGCTCGGACCCGGGCCAGATCACGCTCGCGACGACCATGGCCCACGAGGCAGCGATGGCGCTCGAGAACGCCCGCCTGTACGAGACGGCCCGCAACCTCGCGGACCGCGACCCGTTGACGGGGTTCTTCAACCACCGCTACCTGCACGAGCGCCTGGCCGAGGAGGTCGTTCGTGCGGTGCGAACGCACCGGCCGTTGAGCGTGGTCATGCTCGACCTCGACGACTTCAAGCTCGTCAACGACAGCTTCGGCCACCTCTACGGCGACGGTGTGCTCGTCCACGTAGCCGAGCTGATCCGCTCGGCGCTCCGTGGCTCCGACGTCCCGGCGCGCTACGGCGGCGACGAGTTTGCCCTGATCCTGCCCGAGACGACGGGCGACGACGCGGCGGGCGTCGCGGCCCGGATGCTGGCCGCGTTCCGGGCATCGCCGTTCTCCTCGGACGGACGCGTGCCGTTCCCCATCGGCGCGTCGGTCGGGATCGCCACCTACCCGGAGGATGGGCGCTCCGCCACCGACCTGCTCGCGATCGCCGACGCCGGGCTGTACGGCGCGAAGGCAGCCGGCGGGAACCGTGTCGGCCCGGAGACCGAGGGGGGCGCCGAGGAGCCGGTCGAGCCCGGCATTCACCGGCGCGGCGGAGGCCGCCATGCCGCGACGACCGAGACGGAGCGGCGGGACGCTCCGGTGTGGTCGGGTGGGGCCTGAGCCAGTACGGAAGTACCAGGACCCGCCAGCCGACAGTACTGGCGAGCGCCCTTGCCCCTCCACCGGGCGGGCGGCATCCTAGGAGTCGGTGAGCTTCCGCAATCGCGCCACTCGCGACCTCGGGATACGCAGGGGGATGCGTGACCTGACTCACCGTCCCTTCGTCCTCATCTTCGTCGCCCTCGGCACGATCGAGCTGCTGCGGGTGATCTTCGATCCCCGGCCCGCGGACGTCGTCGTCCTGATGCTCGTGGCGCTGGTCGGCCTGCTCGCCATCCGCGAGCGCGAGGCCGTCGCCGACACGGAGGGCACGCGGCGCACCGAGGCCGAATCGTTCGCCCGGATCCTGCGGGCGCTGTCGCGGTCGGTGTCGCCCGACGCGATCGTGGCCGCCATCGTCGAGGAGCTGGGGGTGGGGACGGGCGCCGACCACGTCGCGGTCGTCCGCCGCCGGCCGGACGCACGGGTGCTCGAGGCGGTCCTCTCGTCGACCCGCCCGGGGGCCCCGACCTCCCGCACCTCCCTGCCGCTGGACGCCCTCGATGACCCCGCCGAGAGCGATGCGCTCGCGAGCCTCGCAATCGCAGCGTCGCGCGGTCGCCGGCTGACCGCCGTGCCGATCGAGCCCGACCCGGCAGGCGACCCACCGCTCGTCCCGCTCGGCATCTCCGCGGGGCGGATGGCGCTCGCCGGCGTGCGGCAGCACGACCGGCTGGCCGGGGATGGCATCGGCGGCCCGAGCCTCGCCTGGCTGGACGGCGGCGTCGCGACCATGGCCCCGAGCGGGACGCCGGCACCGCGTCTGCGCCGCGGATCCCATGCCA
>DATDJA010000117.1:0-6817 GCA_036520795.1 Candidatus Limnocylindrales bacterium | reverse complement strand
CGGACCTGCTCACGCTGTGCCTCGCCATCGAGCAGATCAGTCGCGTCTGCGCGACCTCCGGCCTGATCCTGGCCGTCCAGTCGCTGGGCGCGATCCCGATCCAGGTCGCCGGCACGCCCGAGCAGCAGGATCGCTGGCTGCCCGGTCTCGCCTCGGGCGAGAAGCTGATCGCGTTCGCCCTGACCGAGGCGGACGCCGGCTCGGACCCGTCCGGCATCCGCACCCGCGCGGTGATCGATGGCGACGAGTACGTGATCGACGGCGGCAAGCGTTTCATCAGCCACGCGAGCGTCGCCGACTACGTCGTGGTGTTCGCCGTCACCAACCCGGACGCGACGCGCCAGAGCCGGCGCCTGTCGGCGATCCTCGTCGAGACCGATCGCCCCGGCTTTCTGGTGACGCGCCTCGAGCACAAGATGGGCATCCGGGGCTCGCCGACGGCCGAGCTCGCGTTCGACGGACTGCGGGTCCCGATCAGCAACCGGCTGGGCGACGAGGGCGCGGGGTTCGCGATCGCGATGCAGACCTTCGAGCGGTCGCGGCCCGGGATCGCGGCCCAGGCCGTGGGCATCGCGCAGGGCGCGCTCGAGGCGGCGACGAGGCACGCGACCGAGCGGCGGCAGTTCGGGGCGCCGATCGGCGAGCTGCAGATGGTCCAGGCGATGCTTGCCGACATGGACGCATCCACCGAGGCGGCGCGCCAGCTCCTGTACACGGCGTGCCAGGCGATCGAGGCCGGCGCGCCCGACGCCGCCCGGTGGGCGGCCATCTGTAAACTCGTCGCCGGTGACGCCGCCATGCGGGTGACGACGGATGCGGTGCAGGTCTTCGGGGGATACGGCTACGTCGACGAATACCCGGTCGAGCGCATGATGCGCGACGCCAAGATCACGCAGCTCTACGAAGGCACCCAACAGATCCAGCGGCTCATCGTCGCCAGGGCGCTGCTCGCGCAGCGTCCGTGAGACCCCACCGGTTCAGCCAGCCATCGAGCCAGGAGCGTCTCGCCACGTGCAGATCCTCGTCCTGACCAAGCCCGTGCCGGATCCGGCGGCGGGCGCGGAGCGACTGAGCGGGCCGGACTTCCGGCTGGACCGCTCGGCCTCGCCCACGGTCGTGAACGGCAACGACGAGTACGCGCTGGAGGCCGCCCTCCAGCTCGTCGAAGCCCACGGCGGCGAGGTGGCGATCCTCGTGATGGCCCCGGCGAACGCCACCGAGACGATGCGCAAGGCGCTTGCGATGGGCGCCCAGCGCGGCGTGCTGGTGACCGATCCGGCGCTGGCGGGCGCCGATCTGCCGGCCACGGTGCGCGTGCTCGCCGCAGCGGCGGCCGCGGAGACCTTCGACCTCCTGCTCACGGGCCTCGACACGTCCGACGGCACCGGCGGCGCGGTCGCGGCGGGGATCGCGGCCCGCCTCGGGCTGCCCCTGCTGTCCGCGGCCGCACACATCGAGCCCGATCCGGCCGCGGGCCGCGTGCGGGTCAAACGGCTCAGCGCGAAGGGCTACGACCTGATCGAAGCCCCGATGCCGGCGGTGATCTCCTGCACCCAGGCGCTGGGCGCGCCGCGCTACCCGTCGCTCAAGGGGATCATGGCGGCTCGCCAGCGCGAGATCGCGGTGCGCTCGCTGGCCGACCTCGGGAATCCGGACGATGGCCCGCTGCTCCCCGATGGTGGCTGGGCAACGCGCGTCGTCGCCGCCGATCCGCCGCCCGCCCGGGACACAGGCCGCGTCGTGAAAGCGCCGGCAGCCGACGCGGCCCGCGAGATCGCCGACTTCCTCGCCGACCGGAGGCTGATCTGATGGCGCCGCGGTTCGTGGCCGTCGCGGAGGTCGCCGACGGTGCGCTGACCCGCCTCTCGACGGAGGTCGCGACGCTCGCGAGAACCCTCGCGGAGGCGTCCGGCGGCACGGCCGTGGGCCTGGTCGTGGACGCGGATCCTGCCCCCGCGGCTGCAGAGCTCGCCGGGTTCATGGCCCAGGTCATCGCGGTGAGCGCGCCGGCGACGGCGAACGAGGCGTGGGCCCCGCACGCGGCCGCCGAGGTCGGGCGGCTGATCGACGACGGGGCGACCCACGTCCTGGCTGGCGCCTCCACGGATGGACGCGACCTCGCCGGGATGGTCGTCGGCCGATGGACATGGGGCCTGCTCGCGAACGCGACCGCGGTGACGTGGGGCGGCGACGGGCTCGTGGCGGAGGCGACCGTCCTCGGGGGCAAGGCCATCACCCGCAGCGCGTTCACCGGTGCGGCGGGCGTGGTCACCGTCCGGCCGAACGCGACGACAGCGGAGCCCGCCGCGGCGGCCGGGTCCGTCGAGCCGCGGGCTGCGGCTGCCGGTGCCGGCGCTTCGTCGGTCGCCGTGCTGGACCGGGTGGCCGAGGCCGGTGCGGAGGCGTCGCTCGAGGAGGCGCGGATCGTCGTCGTCGGGGGCCGGGGTGTCGGCAGCCCCGAGGGGTTCGCGGTGGTGACCGAGCTCGCCTCGCTGCTGGGCGGGGTCGTGGGCGCGACGCGCGCGTCGGTCGACGCGGGCTGGATCCCGTACGCGCGCCAGATCGGGCAGACCGGCAAGGTCGTCAAGCCCTCGCTCTACCTTGGGCTCGGCGTCTCGGGGGCGATGCAGCACCGGGTGGGCATGCAGTCGGCGGAGGCCATCGTGATCGTCAATCGCGACCCCGACGCCCCGATCGCCGAGATCGCGGACCTGTTCGTCGTCGGCGACCTGTTCGAGGTCGGCCCGGCCCTCGTCGCCGAGCTGCGCTCGCGGCGCGGCAGCTGACGCGCCGGCCGGCGAGCGGGCACGGAGCAGGGCGCGGTGCCTGAGGCTGCCCTCCTCTGGCTGGGTCTGCTCGTTGCCGTCCTGCTCGGGCTGTTCCTGGTCACCGCACGTCGGATGTCCAAGCTCATCGCGCGGACGCGTGACCTCGAGGCGTTCCAGCGCGCGATCGCCGACCTCGACGCGTCGCTCGGGACCGTCGTCGACCCCCTCGTCACCCAGCTCGACGAGATCCGGCGGCGTGCGGGCGACCCGGTATCGCTGTCCCGCGGGCTGGATGCGATCCAGGGGCACCTGCGCGAGCTCGTCGGGCGCGGCAGGGAGCTGCGGCCGCCGCGCGCGTTGGCCGACGACGCCACGGCGATGCTGGCCGAGCTCGACCGGGCGTCGCGGGCCACGGACCTGCTCGAGCACGGCCTCGATGCGCTGCTCGCCCATCGCGGGCACCGGGAGCTCGAGGCCCAGACCTCGCTCAAGCGGGCGGCGCTCAACCTGCGCAACGCGCGCGGCGCGGCGGCGAGCATCGCCCGACGTGTCGCCGCGGTGCGGCCGGCCGACCTGCTGACCATGCCCGACGGCAAGGAGACCGTGCGGGTCAAGGCGCCGTCGTCAATCGGCTTCGACGGCCTCGACGGTGACGACGACCTGGTGCAGCACCCCCGCATGTAGTGGTATCCTGTCGACACACCACTAGGGCTTGTGGTGTAGGGGACATTCGGAGGACCTGGAGGGTCGATGCGCTGCCCGCAATGCGGCACCCGTGACACGCGCGTCGTGGACTCCCGCGACCTCGACGAGTCGACCACGATCCGCCGCCGCCGCGAGTGCGCGGCATGCGCGACGCGGTTCACGACCTACGAGCGCGTCGAGGCCGCGAGGCTGATCGTCGCCAAGCGCGACGGGACGCGCCAGGAGTTCGACCGCGACAAGCTGGCCGACGGCCTCGCCAAGGCGCTGACACGACGCCCCGTGGCCGCCGATGCCGCCGATCGCGCCGCCGACGCCATCGAGGCCGAGCTGCGGTCGTCGGGCCTGTCGGAGATTCCGAGCTCGCGGATCGGCGCCCTCGCGATGGAACAGCTCCGCGCCCTCGACCACATCGCCTACATCCGCTTTGCGTCCGTCTACCAGAGCTTCGAGGACCTCGAGGACCTCAAGCGCGAGGTGGACTCGCTGTTCGCGGAGGACACCGCACCCAAGAAGGCGCGACGGGTGCGATGAGCGTCCTCGCCGACCGGGACATCCGGGCCGAGCTCGACGCGGGGCGCGTCCGCATCGATCCCTACGATCCGGCCGACCTCCAGCCGTCGTCGGTGGACCTCCACCTCGACCGCACGTTCCGCGTCTTCCGCAACAACCGGTACGCGTTCATCGACCCACGTCAGCCGCAGCCCGACCTCACGGAGCTGCTCGCGATCGAGGGCGACGAGCCGTTCATCCTGCACCCGGGCGAGTTCGTGCTGGGCCAGACCCTCGAGTGGGTCGAGCTGCCCGACGACCTGGTCGCGCGGCTCGAAGGGAAGTCGAGTCTTGGCCGCCTTGGGCTGCTCATCCACTCGACCGCGGGCTACGTCGATCCGGGCTGGAAGGGCACGCTCACGCTCGAGCTGTCCAACGTCGCCAACCTGCCGATCGCCCTCTACGCCGGCATGCGCATCGGGCAGATCAGCTTCTTCCGGATGAGCTCGGCGGTCGAGCGGCCGTACGGCAGCCCCGAGCTCGGATCGAAGTACCAGGGCCAGTCGGAACCGACGGCGTCCGCCATCCACGCCGACTTCGATCGCGGCCGCAGGAACGGCGCGCCCACGGAGGGCTAGGCCACGGGCCTCGAGGACGGCGGCGACTGGGGCGCGGACCTCGGCGGGGGGACCCGCGTCGCACTGGTCCAGGCGGGGACCTTCAGGACCGACTCCGGGGCGATCTTCGGGCCGGTGCCCTGGATCCTGTGGCGGCCATGGGCGGAGGGCGAGCTCGACGAGAACCGCCGCCTGCTCCAGGCGCTCAACTGCCTCATGGTCGAGACGACCGCGGGTCGGGTGCTGATCGAGACCGGGATCGGGGAGCGGATCGACGACAAGGCCCGGGGAATGCGCGAGTACACGGGCAGGCCGGTGGTCCCGGCGATGCTGGCGGCGGGCTTCGATCCCGCGACGGTCGATGTCGTTGCGATGAGCCACCTCCATTTCGACCACGCGGGCGGCCTGCTGCTCGCGGACGGCTCGCGTGCGTTCCCGCGGGCGCGGATCGTGGCGCAGCGCGCCGAGTGGGAGGTCGCGCTCGGGGGCAACAGCCGGCTGGTCGCGTCGTACGACCAGCCCGAGCTGCGGCTAGTGGCGGACTGGGGCGCCGAGGGCTGGGCGGATGGCGACCGCGAGCTGCTCCCGGGCGTGTCGGTCGTGCGGACCGGCGGTCACTCGGCGGGGCACCAGGCGATCGTCGTGCGGGGTTCGGGACCGGGCGCGCGGACCCTGGCCTTCTTCGGCGACCTGTGCATGCGGCCGTGGGCCGCCAACCCGCGCTGGGTGACGGCCTTCGACGACTTCCCGCTCGACAGCGTCGAGGTCAAGGGCGAGCTGTTCCGGCGGGCGGTCGCGGACGACTGGCTGGTGGCGCTCTCGCACGAACGCCGCGACCCGGTGGGCCGGCTGGTGCCGGACCGCGACCGGTTCCGCTTCGAGGCCCTGTGATGGCGGACGACCCCCGGGAGATCCTCCGGCCGCTGCGCCGCGTCCGGCAGGTGCGCCAGTTCACCGCCCAGCCCCCGTCCGACGCCGCGCTCGATGCGATGGCCGACGTCGGCCGCTGGAGCGGCAGCAGCCGCAACGAGCAGCCGTGGCGGTTCCTGATCCTGCGCGACCAGGCGGTGCTCCGGAGGATCTGGGAGATCGGCGTCCCCCAGACCCGCGCGCTCGAGACGGCGACGGCTGCGATCGCGATCGTGCTGCCCGAGCGTGGGCACGAGATCGCCGACGCCTACGACGACGGCCGGGCGGCGGAACGGATCCTGATTGCCGCCTCGTTCCTCGGCCTGGGCGCGGCGATCCAGTGGGTGCGGAACGACGTGCGCCAGGCGGTGAGCGAGATCCTGGGCTTGCCCCCCGACCGCTACGTCCGGACGATCGTCGCGCTCGGCCATGCGACCGACGCGGCTGCGCGCCCGAAGGCGGCACCCGGCGCGGCGCGCCTGCCTCGCGACGAGTCGGTGTTCCGGGACCGCTGGCCCCGCTGACGCGACGAGCGAGCCCAGGCGGTCAGGCCATGCTCGGGTCGCTCGCGGAGTCGCCCGCCGGGCGCAGCTCGACGCCGTCGCCATCCCAGTCGAGCCCCGGCCAGCCGGACGCGACCTCGATCGCGGTCGCCATGTCGGGCACCTCGAGCACGATGAAGCCGCCGAGGTGCTCCTTGGTCTCGGCGAACGGCCCGTCGGTGACGAACCCGCCCCGGCGCAGCGTGCGCGCCTGCGCGCCGTCGCCCAGCTCCTCACCGCCGACGATCCGGCCCAGGGCGCCGTGCTCGCGGAACCAGGCGATCGTCCGCTCGATCTCGAGCCGTCGCTCCTCGGGGGTCGCGGATTCCCAGGCAGCCAGGTGCTCGTCGCCCTGGAAGGTCAGCATCACGTAACGCACAGAACGACTCCTCGATGACGCGGCCATCATGGGGCCGCCGGAGGGTGAACGAGCGGCCGCCTCCTGATCGACGAGCGCCGACCCGGTTGCGCCCTGCGGGACGGGCTAGGTGTCCTTCGGCAGCCAGGCGTCCATGCGCGCCTTCGCCCCCTCGCTGGTGAGCGGCCCGTTCACCACCTCGAGGATCCGACCTTCGGGGTCGATGAAGAACTGCGTCGGCAGAGCGTAGACCTTGTACAGGTTGAAGATGTCGGCGGACGCGTCGAAGGCGATCTCGTAGCCCAGCTCATAGCGCTCGGCGTAGGCGCGTACATCGTCGGGGGTCGTCTCCTGGACCGCGATGCCGACGATCGCGAGGCCCTTGTCGCCGTATGCCTCGTCCATGTCGCGCAGGATCGGGGTCTCGGA
>DATDJA010000116.1:0-2640 GCA_036520795.1 Candidatus Limnocylindrales bacterium | reverse complement strand
AACACGTCGCGGATCAGGTCGTCGGTGAGCACGTCCGAGGGCGGCCCATCGGCGACGAGGCGGCCGCGGTCGATGACGACCAGGCGGCCGAAAAAGTGCGCGGCGAGGCCGAGGTCGTGGAGGACGGCGACCATCGCGGTCCCGTCGCGCTCGTTGAGGTCGCGCAGGAGCTCCATGGCTTCGACCTGGTGGCGGAGGTCGAGGTGGACGGTGGGCTCGTCGAGGAGCAATGCCGGCGCCGCCTGGGCGTCGGCGAGGGCCAGCAGCACGAGCTGCCGCTCGCCCAGCGAGAGCTCGCGGGCGTCACGTCCCAGGAGGTGCCCGAGGCCGACGCGCTCGATGGCGGCGGCGACCGCCGCCCGGTCCGACGGCCGCGCCCCGCGCAGGGGCGCCTCGTGCGGCAGGCGGCCCAGCGCGACCACCTCCTCGACCCGCATTGCGAACGGCAGCGCCGCCTGCTGCGGCACGACGGCGAGGCGTCGGGCGATCTGCGGGCGCTCCAGCGACGCCATCGGCACCCCACCCAGCTCGACGCGGCCGGCCGTGGGCTTGAGCGTGCCGGCGAGGACGCGCAGGAGCGTCGACTTGCCGGCGCCGTTCGGCCCGACGAGCGCGACCCGCTCGCCCGCGTCGACGGTGAACGAGACGTCGCGCAGGATCGCCCGCCGGCCGGCCTCGACCGTCACGCCGTCCGCGCGCAGGATCGCGCTCACAGCTCGTACCCCGTTCGCGCCCGCCGCAGGAGCAGCAGGAAGAACGGCGCTCCGATGACCGCGGTGATGACGCCCACGGGGATGCCGCCGAGCATCCGCGCGACGACGTCGGCGGCCGCGAGAAGGCTCGCGCCGAACAGGGCCGAGATCGGGATGACGAGGCGCGCGTTGGGCCCGACCAGCAGGCGGACGAAATGGGGGATGACGAGGCCCACGAATCCGATGAGCCCGGCCACCGCAACACCGGCCGCGGTGACCAGCGACGCGAGCCCGAGCAGGATCGCCCGCTCCCGCTTCACGTCCACGCCCAGGTGGGCGGCCGCCTCCTCGCCCAGGAGGAAGCCGTTGAGCGACCGCGCGCGGAGCAGGATCAGCGCGCTCCCCCCGAGGATCAGCGGCAGGGCGACGGCCAGCCGCGCCCACGAGGTGCCGTCGAAGCCGCCCAGCAGGTAGGCGAAGATCTGGCGCAGGCCGCTGCCCGAGAGGTACATCGCCATCGCGAGGCCTGCCGCGAGCAGTGAGCCCACGGCGTAGCCCGTGAGCAGCAGCGAGGTGAGCGGCGCCAGGGCGCTCTTCCGGGACAGCCGGTAGACGACGGTCACCGACAGCAACGCGCCGACGAACGCGAGCGCGTTGATCAGACCGAACTCGAGGAACAGGCCTCGCGCCGGGATGATCACGGCGATCGCCGCCCCACGCGCGGCCCCTGACGCCGTTCCCAGCACGTACGGGTCGGCGAGCGGGTTGCGGAGCAGGCCCTGGAACGTCGCCCCCGCGACGGCCAGCCCCGTCCCCACCACCATCGCCGTCAGCACCCGCGGCAGCCGCAGGTCCATGACGATCGCCTCCGACGTCCGCGGCCAGGTGACCGGCACGTTGAAGCCGAGCCGGTTGGCGATGATCCCGATCGTGGTCGCCGGCGACAGGTCGACGGAGCCGAGCAGGATGCCGGCGAAGAAGACCAGCACGAGCACGACGAGGCCCGCGACGACCAGCCACCCCGTCCGGGTCACCCGGCGGACGGACACGCCGATGGCCAGGCGCCCGGGGGCGCCTGCCGGGGCGGCCGTGGTGGTCATCGCGGGCCTGCCGGCATCGTCAGGGCGCCGCCGAGGGCAGCACGATGTCCGGGTGGATCGCGGTCGCGAGTGCACGGATGCCCTCGCCGAGGCGCGGTCCTGGCCGGGTCACGATGACGTCGTCGATCGGGCGAACGTCGCCGTTCTTGACGGCGGTCAGGGTGTCCCAGCCCGGTCGTGCGGCGACCTGCTCGGGCGTGACCCCGTAGGCGGCGTCGCCCAGCAGGATCACCTCCGGGTCGAAGGCGAGGATCTTCTCCTCCTCGAGCTGGTAGACGCCGTCCGTGCCGCTGGTCAGCGGATCACCGCCGGCGATCTCGATCATCTCGGTGCCGAAGTAGTCCGGGGCCGGCCCGAAGAAGCCGTTCGATGCGTCGAGCTCGTAGTACACGCGCGGCTTCGGGAGACCTTCGGTCGCGGCGGCGACCTGGTCGAACGACGCCTGGATCGAGGACGTCAGCTTGGCCGCCTCCTCGTCGCGGCCGACCGCGCTGCCGATCAGCGTGATGTCCGCGAGGGCCGTCTCGACGTCCGGCGCGAAGACGACGAGGACGGGTACGCCGAGCTGGCGCAGCTTCGCGATGGCGTCGGGCGGGTTGAAGTTGCTGCCGCCGGCGATCACGAGCTCCGTGCCGAGGCCGACGATCTTCTCCACGTCCACCGACCCGAACTTGGCGACGTCGGGGATGTCGGCGACCTCCGGCGGGTAGGGCGTGAACTCCTCGACCTTGCCCACGATCTGGTCGCCGACGCCGAGGGCGAACAGGATCTCCGTGGCCGCGTTCGTGATCGACGCGATCTTGGTCGGGGCGGCGGGGAGGGTGACCTCGTTGCCCTCGTCGTCGGTG
>DATDJA010000115.1:0-6953 GCA_036520795.1 Candidatus Limnocylindrales bacterium | reverse complement strand
AGACATCTCGAAATGCGGCAACGGCGAGGACGGGTTCTGGCTGTGGTCCTCGCCAGGGGACCGCCGCTACGTCCAGGGCACCGGCGAGGTCAACCGGACGTACGCGCTCGACGTCGACGGCACGCGCTTCACGTTCGACGTCCGCCTGCCGGCGATCACGACCGACGCCGACCTGGCGGAGGTCGAGTCGATGCTCGCAACCATGACGATCGAGCCACCGGCTTCGGCCTCGCCGTCGCCCTGAGCACGTCGTTTCGGGCCCGCCCCCGGCGCGCACCAAGCGCGTCACGGGGCGGGCATGCTCCGGTGCCCGGCGGCTAGCGCGTCAGTTCGCCCACGAGACGTACCAGATGCGCCAGGTCAGGGCTTGCGCCCCTCCCGCAGCATCTGAACCGACTTTTCGACGCGCCGCTTTCGCGTCTCCTCGTTCTTCGTGCCCTCGACGTTGAGCACGAACCAGCGCCGGTTGCTGTACGAGAGTCCGTCGAAGAAGGCGCGCGCTTCGGGCTCGTCGGCCAGCGCCGCCGCAAGGTCTGCCGGTACCTCGACCTCGCGCGGCGCCTCGTCCAGCTGGAGGTCCACCTCGATCTCGTCGCCGGCGGCAACCCCGGCGCCGTCGCGGTGCTCGGCCGCCAACGGGAGCATGTAGATCTCCCCATATGCCGCGACGGTGCTCCGGTAGGTGTAGCCGTTGATCGTGACGCTGACCGGCGGGCGCTTGCCGCGGCCGAGCGCCTCCACGACCTCGGGCGGCACCTGGAACCCCGTGGCCGTCTTGCCCTCGAGCTGGATCGTCGTCGTGAACCGCATGGCGCACAGTGTAACGGCGAGCTGGTCTCGCACGAAGTACTCGCTCGACTTGACAATAGGGAAAGCGCGTATTAGAAAAGAGAAAGACGCATTCACATCTGACGAGGAAGCCAGTGCCGCACGATGTCATCGCCACCTGCCCGGTCTGTTCGGGCGAGCTCAGCGTCACGCGCCTCCGGTGCGGCGACTGTGGGACCGTGATCGAGGGCGAGTTCGGGGTCGGCCGCTTTGCGCGCCTGACCCGCGAGCAGACCCTGGTGCTGGAGAGCTTCCTGCGCAGCCGCGGCAACCTGCGCGACATGGAGCGGGAGCTGGGCATCAGCTATCCCACCGTTCGCGCCCGGGTGGAGGCGCTCATTCGCGCCCTGGGCTTCGGCCCGCGCGACGAGCCGGACGACATCCCGTCGGGTGCCGCAGCCGACATCGACACGACGCTCGAGGACGCGGCGCAGGCCGCGGCCACGGCGGCCGAGACCATCCAGGCGGGACGGCGCGAGATCCTCGAGCAGCTGTCCCGCCATGAGCTGAGCGCCGAGGCGGCCGCCGAGGCCATCCGCGCCCTGGGGAGGACCCGATGATGACCGAGACCACAACACCCGTGGCTCGCGAGGTCCCGCTCGCGCCCGGCGGCCACGTCGAGATCCTGCTCACCAGCGCGAACGTCAGCGTCCGCGGCGTCGACGGCGACCGGGTGTCGGTCAGGACCCGCGGCGGCGAGGACATCGACGAAGAGGTGGTCGTCGAGGCCACCCCGCAGAAGGTGCGCATCAGCGACAACCAGGCGGGCTCGGGGGCGGGCGGCCTCGGACGCCGCGGACGCGGCCCAGCCGACCTGGACATCGACGTGCCCAGAACGGCGCGCGTCAGCCTGCGCTCCCTGAGCGGCGACGTCGAGGCGTTCGACATCGGTGGCGAGAGCCACTGGGCGTCGGCGTCGGGTGACCTGCGGGTCGAGCTCGACGGGGGGTCGGTCGGCCTCGAGTCGATGTCGGGTGACATCAAGCTCGAAGCCTCCGCGGCGGTCGAGGTCCGTGCCCGGTCGGTCTCGGGTGACCTCACGCTCCGCGCGCCGAGGTTCGAGCGGCTGTCCGCGTCCAGCACCAGCGGCGACGTCCGGATCGCCGGCGCGCTCGGCGATCGCGGCGAGCACGTGGTCAGCTCGGTCAGCGGCGACGTCGACCTGACGACGGCGAGCGAGGTCCGGGTCGAGACCAAGTCGATCACCGGCGACGTTCGCGCCATCGGCACCTGGGTCACCGAGGGCGGCCGCGGCCGACGCACGCTGGTCGTCGGGGCAGGGTCGATCGGCGTGTCGATCCGCACGACGTCCGGCGACATCCGGCTGCGCGGCGAGGTGCCGGCGCCGGCCGTGCCCCCCGTTCCCGAGATTCCGCGGCTCCCGGAGGCGCCGGTTCCCCCCGAGGCCCCCGAGCCGCCGGCCGCCCCGCCGCCCGTCGTCATCGCCGAGGCCGAGGCCGCACCCAACCTCGTCCGCCCGACCACGTCGCTTCCCGACGACCCGGCCGACACCGCGCTCGGCGCGGCCGGCCCCACCGACCGTCGCGAGGAGGCCCGGCTCGAGATCCTGCGGGCCCTCGAGCGAGGCGACCTCGACATCGAGTCGGCGTCGCACCGGCTCGAGATCCTCGAGGACGCCGGTCCGCGCTACTTCCGGGGGTGGTGCTGATGGCCGCCGACCCGCTCGAGGCGGTCCTGCGGCTCGTCGACGACGGCGTGCTGTCGGCCGAGGAGGCCGCCCCGATCCTTGCCGCGCTCGACGAGCAGGACGCGCGGATCGCCGACGATCCAGGCAGCGAGGCCGGCCGCGGATCGACCCCGCCGGGCGGCTTTGGGGCCAACCCGCCGCCGGGATCCGCGTCGGGCGAAGCGCCCCGAACGGAGGCGGGTGGCGGCGCCCGTTCGCTGCGGATCGAGGTCACCGACGACGGCCGTCGCGTGGTAAACCTCCGGCTCCCCATCGCCGTCGGCAAGCTCGCCCTCGACCGTATCCCCGGTCTCCCGGCCGATCAGGTCACGCGGGTCCGCGAGGCGCTCCGGACCGGCTATCGCGGGTCGATCCTCGAGGTCGACGACGACGGCAACGGCGTCCGGATCGTCCTCGAGTGACAGAGCTCGCCATCGGGCGCGTCCGCACCCTCAGGCCATCGAGGGTGCCCGACCCCGTTCCCGGCCACTGACCGCGGGGAACGGCGCGGCCTCGACGCCCATCTCCTCCATCCGGTCGGCGTAGATGCCGTAGCGCCGGCGTGCTTCACCGTGGCGGCCGACAGCGAGCAGCGCCCCGACCAGACCCAGGTGGGCCGCCTCGTCGTAGGCGTCGCGCTCCAGGATCCGCAGCGAGTAGCGGGTCGCGCCGTCGGCGTCGCCCGCGGCGGCCGCGAGGTCCGCGAGCAGCCGGGTCACCGAGATGTAGGCCGCCTGCGCCTCCTCGCGCAGTCCGACCGCCCAGTCCTCGTAGGGATCCTCCTCGAGGAACTCGCCGCCGTAGCGGCTCTCGGCCGTCTCGAGCGCCCGTCGCGCCGCGGTCGAAGCCCCTTCGCGGACCAGGCGCAGGCCCTCGGCGGCCGCGGCGAGGAACGCCTCGACGTCGAGGTCGACGTGGGAGAGGTCGAGCCAGACGGCCTGCTTGTCGCCGCCCACGAACCAGTCCATCGCGAACCGCTTCTCCGGATCGAGCACGGCGCGCATCGTCGCCAGGGCGACCGAGAGGCGGTTGGCCAGCGGCTCCGGGTCCTCGTCGGGCCACAGGACCTCGAACAGCGTCTCGCGCGTGGTCGGGCGGCCGCGCCGCGAGACGAGGATCTTGAGCAGGTCGCGTGCCTTCTTCGACTGCCACGCCGTCGCGGCGATCGGCTCGCCGTCCCGGAGCACCCGGAAGCGCCCGAGTGCGCCGATCTCGAGCGAAGGCCGGCCGGCCCGGTCGAGCGTTTCGAGCCGCTCGGCGGCCTCGGTGGCCGGGCCGCGCGCGCCGAGCGAGCGGAAGACCCCGGCGGCATCCTCGGCCGCGGCGCGCGCGCGATCGCCGTCGAGGATCGACGCGAGGATCAGCCGATTGCGCGCGTAGCCGTACGGGATCCCCGCCGCCGTCCATACCTCGGCCGCCCGGTTGCACAGCAGCTCCGCCTCGCCCGTGTTCGACGTCGTCTGCGCCTGGATCTCCATCCCCGACGCATACCCGGGCTGGTCCTGGCGCGCGGCCGCCACGTTGGTCGCCTCGCGGGCGAGGGTTCGCGCCGCTTCGCGCTCGCCGAGCGTGACGTGGACCCGGGCGGCCCCCAGGAGCACCGTGAGCGGCGCGACGTCGCGGCCGAGCTCGACGGACTCCGCAGCCAGCTCCCGGGCGCGGTCGGGCTCGTCGGCGACGATGGTCTGGGCGAGGCCGACCAGGGCCGGGGCCAGGGCCTCGGCATCGGCGGCGCCCCGGGCAGCGCTGATCGCCGTGTCGAAGGCGAACCGGGCGAGCAGCGGATCGCCGCGCAACAGGTGGAGCGATCCCTCGCGGACGAGCGGATAGGCGACCGACGGCGAGCCGACACGGTCGTAGATCTCGCGAGCCGCGGTGAAGTCCGCGAGCGCCTCCTCGAACCGGCCGAGGCCCTGGTGCGCGCGTCCGCGATTGACGAGCGCCCGGGCGTGGAACGAGGCGAAGCCGACCGTGTCGGCGAGGCGCACGGCGTGGTCGAGGGTCTCGAACGCAGCCCCGACGTCGCCGCGGTCGAGCTCCAGGGCACCGCGCGCGTTCCGGATGCGCACCTCCTGGAGGGCGTCTCCGGCCTGCCCTGCCAGCTCGAGGGCCCGGTCGAACGACCGGGCGGCCCCGTGGAAGTCGTGGGCCAGCTCCGCGCCCATGCCCTGTGCCGTGTACGCGGCGCACAGGGCGCGGGCATCGCCGGACCGGAGCGCCAGCTCGAGCGACCGGGCGGCTGCCTCCGCGCTCTCCGCGACGTCGCCCCGGTGGTAGTGGGCGGAGGCGATCCAGGCGAACAGCAGCGCCTCCTCGGCCGGTTCGTCGCCCGTCAGCTCCGCCCGGGCGTAGATCTCCAGCGCCTCGTCATAGGCGCCGCGCAGGCCGTGGACGAGACCCAGGCGCCAGGCCGACTCGGGATCGAGCCGGTTGGCACCGCCGGCCGCGCGGGTGAATGCCGCGGTGGCCGCGCGCCAGTCGCCACGAACCATGTACGCCTCGCCGCAGGCGCGCTCGAGGCGCGGTGTGCGCATGGCCTCGGGGATGGTGGTCGCCGCCTCGGTGACCGTGCGCGTCGACCCGGCGAGCACGAGCATCGGTCCGTGCCGGTCGAGGAACCCGGCCAGCGCGTCGGGCGACCCCGCCAGCGCCAGCTGCGCGAGCGCATCGTCGTATCGCTCGTTGGCTTCGAGCCACGCGGCCGCCCTGAGGTGCAGCTCCGACGTCTCGCCGCCGGTCAGCGCCAGCCGCGACTTCGCGTACTCGCGGATCAGACCGTGGAGGACGTACCAGCCGGGGTCACCGGGGAGCGGCTGGAGGAACAGCCCGCGCCGGGCGAGGCCGTCGAGGACCTGGGTCGCGTCGTCGATGCCGACGGCCTCGAGGAGGGGACCCGAGAACCGGTCGAAATGGGCAGCGCGGGCGAGCGCGTACCGGATCGACGCCGACGCGTGGGCGACGACCTCCTCGGCGAGGTAGGGGAACAGCGGTCCCTCGGGGCGCTGGAGCCGCTCGAGGACCGCTTCCCGGCCACCCGCGGGCGCCGCGCGGAGCGCCTCGATCGTCAGCCGGACGGCCGCGGGCCAGCCATCGGTCGCGGTGAGGATGCGGGTTGCGGCGATCGAGGTCGCATCGCGGGGGACGGCGTCGGCCGGCAGGAGGCTCTCGACGAGCGCCTCGATCTCGGGGACCGTGAACGCGAGGGCCGAACCGCCGAGGTCGGAGACCTCACCCTGGGCGCGCAGCCGCTCGACGCCGAACGGCGGTTCGTTGCGCGAGACGAGCAGCACGTGGAGGTTCGCGGGGGCGAACCGGACGAGCGCCTCCAGAAACCGCCACGAGCCGGTGGCGCCATCGATCTCGTGGCAGTCGTCGAGGACCAGGAGGAGCTCGTCGACGAGGACGTCCTGGAGCGCGTCGGCGACGAGCGTCGCCGCAGCCTGGCCGCGATGCTGCGCCTCAGTGTCGTCGCGCGGGTCGACCGCGGAGGCGATCGGCGTCGCGAGGTCCTCGGGGAGCGCGTCGAGCTGGCGGTGGAGCGCGGCCACGACGCCGGCCGCGAACGTGCCGAGGTGGACGTCGGCGGCGTCGACGGTGTACCAGGCCGCCCGACGCTCGCGGGCCGCGCGGGACGCGAGCGTGCTCTTGCCGAAGCCGGCCCCGGCGACGATGATCGTGAGCCGCCGGTCGGTCCCGGCGGCGACCCTCGCCTCGAGCGCGGCGCGCTCGAGCATGCCGTTGGGGTCACGGGGCGGGACAAGCTTGGCGGCGCGGCCCAGGCCGCCCGGGCGTGGGCGTGCGACGGCCTCGCCCTGCTGTCCCCGCTCGTCCACTGGCCCTCCGCTGGCGTCGAGGGCCCATGGTAACGGCCCCGCTCGGGACCTCACGACCGCGCGCCACTGCACGCGCGCGCGGTATTAGATCGAGGCGGCGGCTAACCGACGCATTGCCACCGGATCCCGACTCGGATGAGGTCGAGATGGCTCGGCGGGTCGCCCTCGAGAACGACCGTTGGTTCGTCGCCGTGGCCGCCGAGCCGGACGACCTGCGCGCCGACCCGCGCCTCTAGGCCGCCATCGCCAACGGCGAATCGCAGACCCACGGATCGCTCGAATGCGGACGCTGCGGCAACCGCCTGTTCGCACGGCACCTCGAGCCGGGTCAGGCGGATCCTGCCGCCCCCCGGGTGCTCGAAGGCGGCCCGTGCCTCGCGGGCGGCGTCGCCCCACTCCGCCCCGGCGTATTCGTGCTCGATCAGGAACGGCGGCTCGCACGGTCCGACGGTCGCCACGGCCGTCCGCCAGCGAACGACCTCGCCGTCGGGCCTCGCCCGGGAACCCTCGATGGGCGGCCCAATCGATGATCCGCTTGCGCGGAGGCGCGCCACGTCACCCCCGATGTCGTCCGACGCAAGGGCGAAGGACGCCAAGCCCTCGCC
>DATDJA010000114.1:0-5691 GCA_036520795.1 Candidatus Limnocylindrales bacterium | reverse complement strand
CCCTGGCTGCACAAGGTCGCGCTGAACCTGTGCTACAGCCGGCTCGGCCGTCGCCGGCTGCGCAGCGAGCCCGTCACGGAGATCGTCGCCGAGCGCCTCGTGGACGGCGGCGTCCGCCCCGACACCAGCGCCGAGTGGTCCGAGCTGTGCGTGATCGTGCGCGAGGGGATCGCGGGCCTGTCGCCCAAGCACCAGTCGGTCGTGATCCTGTACTACCTCGAGGGACGCTCGCTCCAGGAGACCGCCGACGCGCTGGGGCTGCCGCTGGGGACCGTCAAGAGCCGGATCCACCACGCGCTGAAGGACTTGCGCGGTCGCCTCAACGCAGATCGCCGGTTCGGCGGAGCGTGGGGCGAGGCGTCGCCCGACGTGGCGGAGCTGGGCGGGTCGTGACGATGCCCGGATCGGCCTGCCGCCGCCACCGCAACGCGCTGATCGACTTCGTCGACCGCCGCGAACGGACGGCCGGAACGCCCGCGGCCCTCGACCACCTGGCGCGCTGCGAGCGGTGCGAGCACGAGATGGCGGAGTTCGCCCTGACGATCGTCGCGCTCCGGCGAGCGGGTCGCGAGATCGCGGCGTTCGAGGTGCCCGGCGCGTCCGTGGCGCGGGTCGTGCCGCCAAGCCCGCGTTCCAGCGGCTGGTCGTGGCGATTGCAGGTCGGCAGTCTGCTCACCTGCGCGGCGATCGTCGGGCTCGTGATCCTGCCCAGCGGGCCGACGTCGGCCTCCTATGGCGACGGAACCCAGTCGGACGCTCGTTCGACGCGATTGATCCCCTGGCGCGTCGCCGAGTCGCGCCTTGCACGGATGCCGGACGTGCGCTCCGTGTCCATCGTCACCCTGCCCCAACGCTACCCCGACGGCCTGACCCGGCCGTGGAAGGAGGTGCCAGCGTCCGACGCGACGCCGCGCGAGCCGACTGCCTCCTGAGGCGCCGGGACCTTTCGGCCCGTCGCCATCCGGGGTGCATTTGACACTCGACCTGCGGTAAGCGATCCTGCGCCCCAGCGCAGCCCCGTTGGCCGCTGTGTGTGCGCGTGTGCGCACGATTTCCCCATCACCCCAAGGGCCGTGTGTGCCGATGGGCGGGGACAGTGGCCCGGTGGACTGTCAGGGAGTCATTGTTCAGGACCCCTACGCAACTTGGAGGAGCCTTGATGCGGAAATTGGTGGGCCTGTTCGCAAGCGCGGCCATCTTGGTCGCAGCGTGCGGCGGCACCAGCACCACCCCTGCCCCGGCGAGCCAGCCGGCGGCAACGCCCCCCCCGGCGAGCGCACCGGCATCCGGTGAAGCCCCGTCGGCATCGGCTGCGCCGGCCGGCGAGATCAACCTGTTCGGCAGCGCCTATGCGCCCGCCGCGCCGACCGCCCAGGGCGGCTCGGTCATCATCGGCGACTGGCAGGAAGCCAACGAGTTCAACCCGTTCCGGTCGTCACAGGTCACCGAGGCCAACATCGGTGCCCTCACCTTCCACAGCCTGCTGACGATCAGCGACGACTTCAAGTACATCCCGCAGCTGGCCGCGGAGCCGGTCCCGACCACCGAGAACGGTGGCGTCACGGTCGGTGAGGGCGGCGACGCGATGACCGTCACCTGGAAGCTTCGCGACGGGCTCAAGTGGTCCGACGGCGAGCCCCTCACGTGCGACGACTTCAAGTACGCGTGGGAGTGGACCATGGACCCCGACAACGTCGGCGTGATCCTGGCCGGCTTCGAGGACATCACCGCGATCGACTGCCCGACGGACGTCGACATGGTCCTGCACTTCAAGAACGTCTTCGAGGGCTACCTCACGATGTTCAACTCGCCACTGCCGCGCCACTATCTGGAAAAGATCCCGATGAAGGAGCAGGTCGCCGGCGCCGGCTTCCGGCCCGACGAGATCGCCAACCTCCCGGTTTCCGGACCGTTCAAGTTCGCGTCGGTGACGCCCCTGGCCGAGACCCGGCTGGCGCGCAACGACAACTTCGTGGGCGCCAAGTCCGGCACAGCCGCCAACCTCGACGAGATCGTCTTCAAGTGGTATGGCGACCCTGACGCGATGATCGCCGGCTACCGCGGCGGCGAGGTCGACCTCGCGTTCGACCTCGCGGACTCGGACATCCCGAAGGTCCAGGACCTGGGCGCGGAGATGCACGCCATCCCGGCGCTGCTGTACGAGTTCCTGCGCCCCAACTGGTCGCCCGGCCCGTTCACCGAGACCGGCGACCACCCGAACACCGGTGGCTGCTCGCGCAACCCGGCGGTCCAGGACCGCGGCACGGGCTGCCCGACCGCCGACCCGGCGATCCGCGCGGCGATCGCGTACGCGATCGACAAGAACGAGATCAACACGCGCCTCCTCGGCGGCAACGCCCAGGTCGCGAACACGAACATCAGCCCGTCGGCCTGGTTCTACGCGGACCAGACCCCGGCGACGTTCGATCCGGAGAAAGCCAAGCAGATCCTCGCCGACGGCGGCTGGGCCGATTCCGACGGCGACGGCATCGTCGAGAAGGACGGCCTCAAGGCCAAGATCGAGCTGTGCACGACGACGCGGCAGGTCCGCCAGGACACGCTCGCGCTCATCAGCGCCTGGCTCAAGAACGTCGGCATCGACAGCGTGATCAACCCCGTTGACGCGACTGCGATCTTCGCCAACTACACCGAGGCGACCAACGACATCCCGTGCGCCCTCTCGCGGAGCAACTTCGACCTCGCGGAGCACGCGTTCAGCTCGTCGATCGATCCCCTCGGCAACTACACCAGCTACCACAGCAGCCAGTTCGAGCCCCAGGGCGCGAACGATGCTCAGGTGAGTGACCCGGCCGCCGACAAGGCGCTCGCCGACGTCAAGTCCAACGTCGACTTCAAGGTGGTGCGCGACGCGATGGCGGTCTTCCAGAAGGCCTACGTCGACAACACCATCGAGATCCCGCTCTACTACCGCAAGAACGTCGAGCTCGCGAACCCGCGGGTCGGCAACTACTTCGCCAACGGCACCCAGGCCGGCTCGACCTGGAACGGCGAGGACTGGTTCGCCACGAACTAGGCCGAGGCTTCTCGCGAAGCACACGAACGGGGCGTCCGGTATCCGGACGCCCCGTTTCGACTACCAGCGGGCGTGACCCCGATAGGTGTACTGTCCGCGCAAGCCCCGTTCGCTCGGGATTTCCCGGTCGGACGGTCCAGCCAACCGCATGCTCCGGGTTGAGGCCGAACGCCGATGACCAAGTTCGTGATCCGCCGCGCGCTGCAGGCGATTCCGGTGCTGTTCGGGATCACCATCGTCGTCTACGGGATCCTGCTCGCCGCGCCCGGCGGGCCGACCGCGAAGTTCGCCAACAACCCCAAGATGACCCTCGAGCAGAAAGAGAAGTTCAAGGCCGCTTGGGGCCTCGATCAGCCGATTCCGATCCAGTACTGCCGCTGGATGGGGTTCTGCAATCCGCTCGTCCCCGGGACGGTCCTCGGGTCCCTGCCGCCGCCCGCCGCGTTCATCGGGCCGACGGGCTGGCCGAACCTGCTGCCCACCGCGATCAGCGGCGCCGCCAACGGCGTGCTGCACGGTGACTTCGGGTACTCGATCTCGTCGGGCGAGAAGGTCAGCGACCGGATCGCCCGGGCTGCCCTGCCGACCTTCATCCTCGCGGGCGCGGCGCTGGTCGTGTGGCTGTCGATCGCGATCGTGCTCGGCGTGTACTCGGCGATCCACCGCTACTCGCTATTCGACAACTCGGCGACCGTGTTCTCCTACGTCGGCTTTGCCATGCCCACGTTCTGGCTGGGCATCATGCTGATCTTCATCTTCGCCGGCACCCTTCACTGGCTTCCGGCCAGCGGCATGACGGACACGCGGGCCTCGCCGCCGTTCGGCAGCGACAAGTACTGGGAGTACTTCGCGAACAACACGCTCGCGGCGATCGGTGACATCAGCCGTCACCTCCTGCTGCCGCTCATCACGCTCGTCGTCGTCAACATCGCCGGGGACAGCCGGTTCGTCCGGGCGAGCATGCTCGAGTCGCTGGGCCAGGACTACGTGCGTACTGCCAAGGCGAAGGGCCTGCCCGCGCGCGTCGTGAACTTCAAGCACGCGCTGCGCAATGCGCTGCTGCCGGTGATCACCAACATCGGCCTCGAGATCCCGTTCCTGTTCACGGGTGCGATCGTGACCGAGACGATCTTCTCCTGGCCGGGGATCGGGAAGCTCACCATCGACGCCACACGGAGCTTCGACTACCCGATCCTGATGGGCGTCCTGCTGGTCACGGCCACGCTGGTCGTGTTCGCGAACCTCATCGCAGACGTCGCGTACGGCGTCGTCGATCCCCGCATCAAGTACTGAGGTCCGACGATGGCCCAGAACGTCGAGCCGCTGACCACTGCGGCGGAGATCGTTGATGCCCCCGACCCGGAGACCGCGGTCGACTACGAGGTCGGGCTCAAGTCGCTCAACCAGTGGCAGCTCGCGTGGCGCAAGTTCCGCAAGCATCGCCTCGCGCTCATCGGCCTCGGGCTGATCGGCGGCCTGATCCTGGTGGCCGTCGTCGGCCCGATCCTGCTGCCGTTCGCGTTCACGGACATCCCGAAGCCTGACCAGATCGTGTCGGCGGGCCGCCCACCCTCGCTCCAGCATCCGATGGGCGAGACCGGTGGCCTGCAGCGGGACGTGCTGACGCTCGTGGTCAACGGGTCCCGGTCGTCGCTGCTCATCGGCTTCTCGAGCATGATGATCGGCGTGGTCCTGGGCACGATCGTGGGAGCGATCGCCGGGTTCGCCGGCAGCATGGTCGACAACGTCCTGATGCGGATCGTCGACGTGATGCTGAGCCTGCCGATCCTGTTCGTGATCCTCGTCGCCGCCAAGTTCCTCGGCAACGGGACGGTGACCATGGTGATCGTGATCTTCGGACTGTTCTCGTGGATGGGCGTGAGCCGCCTGGTGCGCAGCCAGTTCCTGTCCATCCGCGAGCGGGAGTTCGTCGAGGCCGCGCACGCCGTCGGCGTGCGGGACCGGCGGATCATCTTCCGCCACATCCTGCCCAACGCGTTCAGCCCGATCGTCGTCGCGGCATCGCTGATCGTGGCGGGCAACATCATTGCCGAGGCGTTCGTGAGCTTCCTCGGGTTCGGCGTCGACCCGACGTCACCCACCTGGGGCAACATCCTCTCTGGCGGGCTGCAGTTCATCACCCAGGGCAACTGGTGGTGGCCGCTGTTCCCGGGTCTCGCGATCATCGTGACGGTGCTGGCCGTGAACTTCGTGGGAGACGGCCTGCGGGACGCGTTCGATCCGAGATCGCGAGCATGACCGAGGCCTCGACCGTTCGCCCCGTCCTCGGGGCACCGCCGTCCGAGAAGATCCTGCTCGAGGTTCGCGACCTGCGGACCTCGTTCAAGGTCATGGACGGCGTCGTGCCCGCCGTCGACGGGACCAGCTTCTCGCTGCCCAAGGGGGCGACGCTGGCCATCGTCGGCGAGTCGGGGTCGGGCAAGAGCGTGACCGCGATGACGATCATGCGCCTGCTGGACATCCCGCCGGCCGAGATCGGTGCGGGCAGCGAGATCTGGTTCGATGGTCGCGAGGTCCTGTCGCTGTCCGACAGCGAGATGCGCAAGATCCGCGGCAACGAGATGGCGATGATCTTCCAGGAGCCGCTCACCAGCCTCAATCCCGTGTTCACGGTCGGCGACCAGATCGGCGAGCAG
>DATDJA010000113.1:0-4803 GCA_036520795.1 Candidatus Limnocylindrales bacterium | reverse complement strand
CTACTGGGGCTACCAACCCGTCTCGTTCTTCGCGCCCCACGGGGCCTACAGCAGCCGGCCCGGCGCGCAGGGCGCGGTGGACGAGTTCCGCGACCTCGTCAAGGCGCTCCACCGGGCCGGGCTCGAGGTCATCCTGGACGTCGTCTACAACCATACGGGCGAGGGCGGCGACGGCGGCCCGACGTTTGCCTACCGCGGCCTCGCCAACGAGCAGTACTACCTCCTCGACCGCGGCGACCGGTCGCGCTACGCCGACTTCTCGGGGACCGGCAACACGCTCAACGCGAACGAGCCGATCGTGCGCCGCATGATCATCGACAGCCTCCGCTACTGGGTGTCGGAGATGCACGTCGACGGCTTCCGGTTCGACCTCGCGTCGGTCCTCTCGCGGGACGAGGACGGCGAACCCGTGCCTCGGCCACCGATCATCTGGGACATCGAGACGGACCCGATCCTCGCCGACACCAAGCTCATCGCCGAGGCCTGGGACGCGGCCGGGCTGTACCAGGTCGGGTCGTTCGCGGGCGACCGCTGGGTCGAGTGGAACGGCCGATTCCGGGACGACGTGCGCTCGTTCGTCAAGGGCGACCTGGGCAAGGCCTGGGCCGTCGGGCAGCGCCTCCTCGGGTCGCCGGACATCTACGAGCACCTGGGTCGCGAGCCGCAGAAGACCATCAACTTCGTCACCTGCCACGACGGGTTCACGCTCAACGACGTGGTCAGCTACGACCGCAAGCACAACGCGGCGAACGGCGAGGCCAACCGCGACGGGAACGACTTCAACCTGTCGTGGAACTGCGGCGTCGAGGGCCCGACGGACGACCCGGCGATCGAGGCGCTCCGCGAGCGCCAGGTGAAGAACCTCCTTGCCCTCGAGCTGCTGGCGGTGGGCGTCCCGATGCTCACGATGGGCGACGAGGTGCGGCGGACGCAGCTCGGCAACAACAACGCCTAGTGCCAGGACTCGGAGGTCAGCTGGTTCGACTGGGGCCTCGTCGAGCGCCACGCGGATCTGCGGCGTTTCTGCCAGGGGCTGATCATCGGCCGGCGGGCGACGCAGGTTCTGTTCGATGCGCCTGCCGAGATCACCCTGGCCGAGCTGCTCGCCCACGCACGCGTCGAGTGGCACGGCACCCGCCTGCGCCAGCCGGACCTGTCGGATTCGTCGCACTCCGTGGCGCTGTCGCTGTGGGGCGAGCGCATCGGGCTCCACCTGATCCTCAACGCCTATTGGGAGGCGCTGGAGTTCGAGATCCCGCCGAGCGTCAAGGGGCTCGACGTCTGGCATCGGGTCGTGGACACGTCGCTGGCCAGTCCCGACGACGTCATCGCGGCGCACGATGCGCCGGCCATCGAGGGGCGTACCTATCGCGCCGGTCCACGCTCGGTGGTCGTGCTGGCGGCGCGTCGAGCCCAGGCAACGGCTGGAGGCGAGGCATGAACCCGCACGCGGACGCACTTGGTGGCGTCGAGCGCCAGCGGATGGAGCACGCGGGCCACCTCGAGGAGGGCCTCGACGGCGCAAGCGCGTGGTACCAGTGGGGCCCATATGTCTCGGAGCGGGCGTGGGGCTCGGTTCGCGAGGACTACAGCGCCGACGGCGACGCCTGGGCCTCGTTTCCGCACGACCACGCTCGTTCTCGGGCGTACCGCTGGAACGAGGACGGGATGGCCGGCATCTCGGACGTGTTCGGGCGGCTGAACCTCGGCCTCGCCCTGTGGAACGGAAAGGACCCGATTCTCAAGGAGCGGATGTTCGGCCTCACCAACAGCGAGGGGAACCACGGCGAGGACGTCAAGGAGTACTGGTGGTACCTCGACGCCGTGCCCAGCAGCGCCTGGATGCGCTGGCGCTACCACTACCCCCAGGCCGCGTACCCGTACGAGCAGCTCATCGAGGAGAACGGGCGCCGGTCGAAGCTGGAGCCCGAGTTCGAGTTGCTCGACACGGGAATCTTTGACGATGACCGCTACTGGATCGTCGAGGTCCACTACGCCAAGGCCGACCCGACCGACATCCTCGCCCGGATCACCGTCCGCAACGTCGGGCCCGAGGCGGCCGAGCTCCACGTGCTGCCGACGATCTGGTTCCGCAACGAGTGGTCGTGGGACCCGGCGGGCGCCCGGCCGCACCTGTCGGCCGAACCCGACGGGTCGACGATCCTGGCGACCCACCCGGTGCTCGGTACCTACGAGGTCCACGTCGGCCCGCGTCCGGACGGCGGGCAGCCCGACCTCCTGTTCTGCGAGAACGAGACCAACGCGCCGCGCATCTTCGGGCAGCCGGCGACGACGCCGTGGCCGAAGGACGGCATCAACGATCACGTGATCGGCGGCGCGGAGACCGTGAACCCCGACGGGTCGGGCTCGAAGGCGGCGGCCTGGTACCGCCTGACCGTCGAGCCCGGTGCGACCGCGGAGATCCGGCTGCGCCTGCGCCCGAGGCCGCCCGAGATCGCCCCGCGCGAGGAAGGGGGCGCCATCGACCTGCTCGGTCCATCGTTCACGGAGCTGCTCGCCACCCGCGAGGCCGAGGCCGACGCGTTCTACGCGGACCTGAGCCGGCCCGGCGCCACGGACGATGAGCAGATGGTCATGCGCCAGGCGTTCGCCGGGATGCTGTGGAGCAAGCAGTTCTATGCCTACGACGTCGGCCGCTGGCTCGACGGCGACCTGGCGGGCAGCCCGCCGCCATCCGAGCGGCTGACCGGGCGGAACGCCGGCTGGCGCCACTTCGACGCCGCGGACATCCTGTCGATGCCCGACAAGTGGGAGTACCCGTGGTTCGCCGCCTGGGACCTCGCGTTCCACGCGATCACGCTCGCCCACGTCGACCCGGCGTTCGCCAAGTACCAGCTGCTCGTCATGTGCCGGGAATGGTTCCAGCACCCCAACGGCGCGCTGCCCGCCTACGAGTGGTCGTTCGACGACGTCAACCCGCCCGTCCACGCCCTCTCGGCGCTCGCGGTGTGGAACATCGACGGCCGCCGGGACATGGAGTTCCTCAAGCGGATCTTCCACAAGCTGCTGTTCAACTTCACGTGGTGGTTGAACCGCCAGGACTCGGAGGGGAACGACCTGTTCTCGGGTGGGTTCCTGGGCCTCGACAACCTGAGCGCCTTCGACCGTTCGCACCTCCCGGTCGCCGGCAAGCTCGAACAGTCGGACGCGACGGCTTGGATGTACGCGTATTGCGTCTCGATGCTCAGCATGGCGACAGCGCTGGCCGCCCACGACCCCGCCTACACGGACCTCCTCACGACATTCCTGGAGCGCGCCGCCCGGATCACCGCGGCGATCAACCAGAGCGGCCTGTGGGACGAGACAGACGGCTTCTACTACGACAAGCTCCACATGCCCGACGGGACGTCCGTCGCCCTCCGGATCCACTCGATGGTGGGCCTGCTGCCGATTCTCCCGGCGGCGCTGGTCCCTCGGCCGGCGGCCGAGCTGGGGGCGGCCCTGGGCAAGCACTTCTCGCGCTTCCTCGCCAACATGGGAGTCACCGACGCCACGCTCCGAGCTCGAGGCTCGCTCATCGAGCGACCCGGCGGATCGTCGATGATCCTCAGCCTCCTGCCGCCGATCCACCTCGAGCGGGTGCTGCGGGACGCGCTGTCCGAGGACGCGTTCCTCTCGCCGCACGGCATGCGGGCACTCTCGCGCCGCCATCTCGCCGATCCGTTCCGGATCGAGATCGAGGGCTATGCGGCGTCCATCGACTACGAGCCGGGAGAGTCCACCAACAACCTGTTCGGGGGCAACTCCAACTGGCGCGGGCCCGTGTGGTTCCCGGTGAACTACCTGTTCATCGAGTCGATGCTGCGCTGGGACGAGGCGCTGGGCGCCGACTTCACCGTCGAGTACCCGACGGGCTCGGGCGTGCGCCTGCGGCTGCGCGACGTGGCCGCAGATCTCTCCGCCCGGCTGGTCTCGATCTGGCTCCCGGACGCCGACGGTCACCGCCCGGTCGCGGGCTCGATCGCGAAGTTCCGGGACGACCCCGAGTGGCGCGACCTGCTGCTGTTCCACGAGTACTTCCACGGGGACACGGGCGCCGGCATCGGCGCCTCGCACCAGACCGGCTGGACGGGACTCGTCGCGCACCTCCTGTGCCGCGGCGGGCCCATGGGCGGGGCCGAGCGGCCGATCATCGCGCCCGCCGCCGCCGAGGCAATCGGGGCGGTCACCTGACGATGGCGAACGACGGCGATGTCCTGACACGGCTGGCCGACGGAGCGAAGGCCGTCCTCGACGCGAACTGGCTGGGCGCGTCCACGCTCCCGTCCCGAACGCTGTATCCGCACCAGTGGAACTGGGACTCGGCGTTCATCGCGATCGGTCGCTCGTGGTACGACGAGCCCCGGGCCCAGCAGGAGCTGCGGTCCCTGTTCCGAGCGCAGTGGGCCGACGGGCGGGTGCCGCACATCGTGTTCAACCCCTCGGTGGGGGAGGACGCCTACTTCCCGGGGCCCGCGTTCTGGCAGTCGTCTAAGCGGTCGGCGAGCGCGCCGCGTGACGTGGAGACATCTGGCATCACGCAGCCGCCCGTCCACGCCCGCGCCGCGCTGGAGATGCATCGCCACGCGCACGACGTCGACGCCTCGAAGGCCTTCCTCGCTTGGCTGTATCCGCGCCTCGTCGCCGAGCACGACTATCTCGCCCTGCGCCGCCGCCCCACCGGCACCGACCTGCCCGTGATCATGCACCCGTGGGAGTCGGGACTCGACAACTCGCCAGTCTGGGACCGCGATCTCGCGCAGATGGTGATCCCGCCGGGCTCGATCCCGCCCTACGTCCGCC
>DATDJA010000112.1:0-8649 GCA_036520795.1 Candidatus Limnocylindrales bacterium | reverse complement strand
GCGTTCCTCTACCTGCTCAACCCGGACACCGGGATCCTCCACTTCGCCCACTCCGCGGGCATCGTCGATCCGGAGCCCGGCCACTGGATCCGGGAGCTGCGGCTGCCGATCGGCACCGGGATGTTCGGCAAGGCCGTCGCCGAGCGCCGGATGGTCGTCACCAGGGACTACGTCGAGGACCGGTCGTTCAGCCATGCGACGGGGCCGGATCGCTTCGTCGACGAGGTCGGCCTGCGGTCGCTCGTCGTCGCGCCCCTCGTCGCGGGCATGGAGGTGTTCGGCGCGCTGGGCACGTTCTCGCGGCGCCCGGACGCGTTCAGCGCGCCCCAGATCGCGCTCGTCCGTTCGCTCGCGGAGCACGCCGCGTTCGCGATGGCGAACGCCCGGCTGATCACCGAGCTCGACCGCTCGCGCCAGGCCGGGGAGCGCCAGGCCGTCGTCGAACGCTCGCTGCGAGAGCTCGGGACGCGGATCTCCGGCGCCCGCGACCCCGAGTCGGTCGTCCAGTTCACGATCGACGAGGCCCTCCGCCTGCTCAACGGCGACGGCGCCCGCATCGACATCGTGGACCCCGAGGCGCGGCTGCTGCGCGGCCTGCTCGCGTCGGGCGAGGAGCAGATCCTCGAGACCGAGTGGCCCAAGGACCCCGACGACAGCCTCGAGGTCGGAGCGTCCGGCAAGGCCGTCGTCAGCGGCGAGACCTACATCAGCCGCGACTACATCAGCGATCCGAACCTGGTCCACGGGAAGGGGCCCGACACCTACGTCCGCACGAAGGGCATCCACGGCGTCATCGCGACGCCGCTCCACGGCGACCAGGGCCCGTTCGGCGCGATCACGGTCTGGTCGACGAAGGTGGACGCCTTCGGCCCCGACGACGCCGCACTGCTCGAGACCATCGCCGGCCAGTCGGCGGTGGCCCTCGGCCGGGCGCGCCTGATCGAGGAGCTGGGGAGGTCGAGGGAGGCGCTGGCCCGCCGCGCCGAGGAAGAGCGGACCCTGCGCGAGATCGGCGGACGGCTGGCCACGATCGGCAGCGACCCCGGTGACCTGTTGCTGCGAATCGTCCACGAGGCCGCCCGCCTGCTCGGCGCCGAGCGGGCGCGGCTCGACCTCATCGAGCCCGTGAAGGGTGCCGTCCTGTGGACCTACCCCGAGGGCGAGCCGTTCACCGACCCGCCGGTGCTCGACGCGCCCCCCGACGAGGAGCCCATCGGCCTCGCCGGCCTCGCCGTCCGCGAGGGCCGTCCGGTCGCCAGCGGCGACTACCTGAACGACCGGCGCTTCCGTCACTACCCCGAGGGCGACGAGGGCGTCCGGGCGATCGGCGCGCTCTCGGTGGTGACGGCTCCGGTGGTCGGCGAGGACGGCCTGATGGGCGTGTTCCAGGCCGTGCACCGCGAGAAGGACGCGTTCGGCGACGACGAGCTGCGGCTGCTGGATGCGATGGCCGCGCAGGCCGCCGTCGCGCTCGCGAATGCCCGGCTGGTCGACCGCCTCGCCTCGTCGCAGCGTGCCCTTGAGCGCACCGCGGACGCCGAGCGGGCCCTGCGCGAGATCGCGCGGCGGATGATGACGATCCAGGACCCGGCCGAGCTGCTCCAGGACGTCGTCGACGAGGCGGCCCGGCTGCTCGGGTCGTCGGGCGCGGTCATCGACCTCCTCGACCCCGCGACCGGCGAGGTCCGCTGGGCACATGACGCGGGCATCGACGACGCCACGCGCACCGAGTGGCAGTCGCTGGGCGTCGGGGGATCGGGCGTGCACCTCGCCATCCGGGAGCGCCAGGTCCTCGTCACCGACGACTACGGCGCGGATGAGCGCTTCGCGGACGGCCCGCCCAACCGCGAGTTCTTCGAGCGCGTCGGCATCCGGTCGATCGCCTTCGCGCCGCTGGTCGGCGAGGCCGTCGTCCTCGGCACGCTCGCGGTGTTCTCGGGCGACACCGGCCGGTTCGGCGACCAGGAGGGCGCGCTGCTCGCGGCGCTCGCGGACCTCGCGACCATCGCCATCCACAACGCGGAGCTCATTCGCGAGCTCGGCAGGTCCAGGGAGGAGACGGCCCGACGAGCCGAGACCGAACGGACCCTGCGCGAGATCGCGGCCCGCGTCACGTCGATCCGCGACGCGGACGCGATCCTCGGGCTCATCGTGGAGGAGACGCGGCGCGTGCTCGCGTCCGACGGCGCCCACCTCACGCGGATGGCGGACGACCGCACGTACCTGACGCCGATGGTGGTCGCGGGCGGGATGGACGACAGGGCGCGCGACTGGCTGCGAAGCCAGCAATTCCCGATCAATGGCGGCATCAATGGGCTTGCCGCCGGGCAGGGCCGCGTCGTCTGGACGCCGAGCTACGCGACGGACCCGCGCATCCCGCGCGAGGCCGACGACCTCGACCTCGCCGAGCGCATGGGCCTGGGCGCGATGGCCGCCGCGCCCCTCCGTGCCCCCGGCGGCGACGTCATCGGCACCCTAGCCGTCAGCTACCGCCAGCCGGGCTCGATCGCCCCGGACCGCCTCGCCACCCTCCAGGCCCTCGCCGACCACGCCGCCATCGCCCTGTCCAACTCCGACCTCCTCGAGCGGGTCGAGGCGTCCGAGGCAAACTACCGCGGCCTGGTGCAGACGACGCCGGACGTGATCTGGCGCAACGATGCCGACGGCCTGTTCACGTTCCTCGCGGACAACGTCGAGGGGCTGTTCGGCTACACACCCGTCGAGATGACCGGCCAGCACTTCTCGTTCGTGATGGCCGCCGAATCGATGGACGACGCCGGGCAGGCGTGGGCCGACCTCCATGACCCGGAGCGCACGTCCCTGCGCCTGCGGTTCGTCGTCCGCCGCAAGGACGGCAGCCAGTTCCCGACCGAGGTGTCGGCCGTCGGGATCTTCGAGGACGGAGTCTTCGTCGGCGCCCAGGGCACGATCCGGGACACCAGCGAGCGCGAGCGCCTGGAGCTCGAGCTCCGGTCGTCCGAGGAGCGCTACCGGTTCCTGGTCGAGAACGCGCCCGACATCGTATTCAGCGCGGACCAGGCGACCCGCTTCATCTTCATCTCCGACACGGTCGAGCGCCTGACGGGCTGGCGGCCGGACGAGCTGATCGGCGAGACGTTCGAGCGACTCGTCACGCCCGCGTCGCTCCCGATCGCGGCCGAGCGCTGGGAGCGCATCGCCGCCGACCCGACCCAGCCGCAGGTGCTGCGGCTGGAGCTGGTCCGCAGGGATGGCGGCACGGTCCCGGTCGAGATCCATTCCGTCGCCCAGCTCGACGGCAACGGCGACTTCGCGGGCGTCCACGGCTCCGCGCGCGACATCGGCGAGCGCGAGCGCCTGGAGCGCGAGCTGCGCGACTCCGAGGTCCGCTACCGCTACCTCGTCCAGTCGTCGCCCGACCTCGTGTGGATGACGGACGACGTCGGCCGCCTCACGTTCGTCTCCGACCAGTCGGGGTCGATCCTCGGCTGGGAGCCCGAGGAGCTCATCGGCCGCTCGTTCAGCGAGCTCGCCCCGCCCGAGGAGCGCCGCGGCTCCCTGGCCCGCTTCCGGGCCCTGCGGAAGCGCCCGCACGAGGTGCACCGGACGCGGCTCAAGATCCAGAGCCGGGACGGGCGCGACCTCGCCATGGAGATCACGAGCATCGGGATGGTCCAGGACGGCGAGTTCATCGGCGCCCACGGCGCGGCCCGCGACGTCAGCGAGCGCGATCGCCTCGAGCGCGACCTCCGCCGCCAGGCCGTCGAGCTGGCGTCGTCCGAGGAGCGCTCACACCTCGCCCGCGAGCTCCACGACTCGGTGACCCAGGCGCTGTTCTCGATGACATTGCTCTCGCGGAGCATCGAGATCCTGCTGGTCAAGGATCCTGACCAGGTGCCCGGCAAGCTCGCGTCGCTGCGCGAGCTCCAGCGTGAGGCGCTGGCCGAGATGCGGGCGCTGATCTTCGAGCTGCGACCCGGCAACGTCGAGGAGAACGGGCTCATCCAGGCCCTGCGCACGCACAGCGCCGCCCTGTCGGGACGGATCGGCCTGCCGGTCGTGGTGGAGGGGGAGCTCGCCGACCGGCCGTCGCTCGATTGCGAGGAGGGGCTGTACCGCATCGCCCAGGAGGCGCTGCACAACGTCGTCAAGCACGCGGGCGCGAAGCAGGTCAGGGTCGAGGTCGGGCGGGTGCCCGACGGCGTGCACCTCCGCGTCATCGACGACGGCCGCGGGTTCGATCCCTCCGCCGTTCCGGACGGTCACCTCGGTTTGACCGGAATGCAGGCGCGCGCGGAGCGCCTGGGCGGGACGATCACCGTCTCATCGGTGCGCGACGGTGGCACCACGATCGACGTGGTCGTGCCGGATGGTCGCGCTGTTGAGGCGACCCCGGCCTGAGCGCCTGCGCGACGAATGTCGCATCCGGCTGCGTCACTTGCCGGATTGTCATCTCCGCCGCGCGTCCCTGACCGGCATGGAGATCGTCGGGCAGGATCGGTCTCATGTCAGACCACGTCCTCGCCTCCGCCGTTGCAGCCACGTCACTGGCTGCCGGCGGCACCCGCCTGCTGGTCGTCGACGCCGATGACCGCACGCGCGAGAGCATGGTCGGGATCCTCGGCATTCGACACCGCTTCACCGTCGTCGGCAGCACCGGCCAGGTGTCCGAAGCCATCGCGATCGTCCGCGACCAGCGCCCCGATGTCGTGATCATCGACCCACGACTGCCCGACGTATCGGGCGGCGTGGCGTTGATCCGGCGCATGCGCGTCATCCATCCCTCCGTCCACATCCTCGCCGTCGGCTGGTCGCCGGACCTCGAGAACGCGACCCTCACCGCCGGCGCCCACGCCTTCATGCGCAAGAGCCTCAAGCCGGGCGAGCTCGACCAGGCCGTCGCCCGGTGTCTTGACGATCCACCGACCTCCGGCGTCGCGTCGTCACCCACCCCCGGCCCCGTCCCCGGACGGGGTCTGATCCTGTAGTAGGATGCCGATGCCGTCGATTTCCGCCCTGTCAGCGCCAATCACCGCAACCCTCCCTTCCCCCGGAGTGCAGCTCGTGGACGAAGCCCCGCCTATCCGCGTGCTCCTTGTGGATGACCACGCCGTCGTCCGGATGGGGCTGCGAGCCTTTTTCGACCTCCAGCCCGACATCGATGTCGTGGGCGAGGCCGCCGACGGCAGCGAGGGCGTGGCGATGGCCCGGCGCCTGACACCCGACGTGATCCTCATGGACCTGCTCATGCCGAACATGGACGGCGTGACGGCGATCGGCCGGATCAAGGCCGAGCTCCCCGAGACCGAGATCGTCACGATGACGAGCTTCATCGAGGAGGAGAAGGTCACCGCTGCCCTCGAGGCCGGTGCGTCGGGCTACGTGCTCAAGGACGCCGAGGCGGAGGAGGTCGCCCAGGCGATCCGCGCCGCCTATGCCGGTGAGGTCCATCTCGACCCACAGGTCGCGCGCCTGCTCGCCCAGCGCATGCGGGCGAAGAAGGACCCCGAGCCCGTCGAGCCGCTGACCGACCGCGAGAAGGACGTCATGCGCCTGCTAGGGCAGGGGATGTCCAACAAGGACATCGGCGCGACGCTGTTCATCACCGAGCGCACGGCGCGGACCTACGTCAGCAACATCCTGGGCAAGCTGGGGCTCGCGTCCCGCACCCAGGCGGCGCTATGGGCCGTTGAGCACAAGCTCGTAGAGTCGCCCGGCACCTGACGGGTGACCCCCACCCGCCGTACGATGCGGGTCCTGGGGAGGTTTGCGCGATGACCACACCGGATCCGATCGAACCGCCGCCGGCGAGCCCGCCGCCGCCAGATCCCGTCCCGCCCGGTCCGGCCGGCCCGACCTCGTACGGCCCCACGGCCTACGGCTCGACGCCCGCGCGTCCCAGCATGTCCCGCCCGACCCCGGCGGGCCTCGTGTTCGGGATCATGCTCGTGGTCGCTGGCTCCGTGATCCTCGTCAGCCGCGTGACGGACCTCGCCCCGCCCGGCGCCTCGTCGTGGCCGCTGTGGCTGATCGTGCCGGGCGTCGCGATGGTGATCGGGTCGTTCGCGATCCCGCCCCGCGGCGGCCTCGGGCTCGCGATCCCCGGCGCGATCCTCGCGATGGTCGGCGTCGTGCTGTGGTTCCAGGCGGCCTACAACCTCTACGCCACCTGGGCCTATGCCTGGGCGCTGGTGGCGCCGACCGGCCCCGGTCTCGGGATGCTGTTCTATGGCCTCGCCCGGGGCGACCGTGAGCTCGCCCGCGACGGGCTGCGCACGACCGTGACCGGGCTTGCGCTGTTCGTCGGCTTCGCGCTGTTCTTCGAGGGCGTTCTCGGCCTGTCCGGCCAGACCTTCCCCGACGTGCGCGAGAACCTGCCGTACCTCGCGATCGGCCTGGGCGGCGTGCTGGTGGTGCTGTCGCTGTTCACGGGGCGCAAGCCGAGCGAGGCGTAGCCGGTCGCGCGCCGCGCCATCGCGGTGTGCCTGCCAGTCAACGAAATCGGCCTCAAGCGGCTCGATGGGCGAGCCACGGCCCGATTCGTTGACTCGAGAGCACGGATACGCGTCCCAGGCGGCGCCGGCGAGCGCTTCGACCAAGGAATGTTGCCTGTGAGGCACAACCTTGAGCGCGAGGCCGCGCTCAGTCGATCGCGAGCACCTTGTAACGGATCTCGCCGCCGGGCGTGACGATCGACACGGCGTCGCCCACGCGGCGGCCCATCAGCGCCGCCCCGACCGGGGAGTTCGACGAGATACGTCCCTCGCGGCTGTTCGCCTCCGCCGAGCCGACGACCTGGAGCCTTGTCTCCTCACCGTCTTCATCGAGCGTCACGTGTGACCCGATCTCGACCCGCTGCCCCCGCTCCGTCGGCGCCACGACCTGGGCGACCTTGAGCTTCGCCTCGAGCGCCTTGATCCGGCCCTCGAGGAACCCCTGCTCCTCCCGCGCGGCGTGGTACTCGGCGTTCTCCTTGAGGTCACCGTGCTCGCGGGCGGTAGCGATCCGCTTGATGACACCCGGCCGCTCCGCGTGGAGCTCGGCGAGCTCCGCCTGCAGCCGCTCGAGGCCTTCGGCGGAAACGAGCACGGGCTCGGGCGGCGGCTTGCGGGGTGAGCCCTGGGCCGCGTATCCGGCGGCGGACGCGACCCGGCCGACGCCGCGACCGGCCGCCGGACGACGGGGCCGCTTCGCCTCGTCGCGCGCGCCGTCCGCCTCGCCCGCGGGGAACTCGACGATGCGGGTCACGCCCACCGGCTCCGGTGGCTTGATCTCGGCGAGCAGCGGGTTGGCGATGCCCGTCTCCTTGCGGATACCGGACGGGGACCGCAGGACGGCCCACGGCAGGACGCTTGCCGCCGCGCCGGCCGAGCCCTTGGCCACGGTGGCCCGGTCGGCGTCGGAGATGCCGGCCGCGAAGGCGTCGAGCAGCGCGTCCTCGTACTCCTCGGTGGCGTCGGTCTTCGCCCACCACACCCGAAGGTCGCCCGGGTTACGCAGGAAGTGGAGCCACACGCCGGACGCCGCGGGCTTGGCGTCGCCGGGCACGGTCCTGGCGATGGCCGCGATCCGCCCGGCCACCGAACCGGTGGTGCTCCCGATGTACAGCACGGGCTGGTCGGGCAGCCAGAACGAGGCGAGGCGCGCCTGGACGTCCTTGGAGGTCGGGCGGACGCCGTCGAGCAGCAGGTCGTCGACGCGCTCTACCCACTTGCCGATGAGCGCGAGATCCAACGGAGCGCTGGCGGCGGGCGTCGACATCTCGATCACGAACACGCCGGGCGCGGACAGGCGCACGGGTCGGCCCCAGATCGCTGGACCGTCGGCGATGAGGCCGACGTCGCGAAGGAGGTCGGCGGCGGTGGGGGCGTTGGGCATGGCGGGTGGGTTTCCCCGGATAGCGGGAGCGGAGCCGGACGGCGTCGGTGGCCCGCGAAGGCGCATCTCCGGCGTGTCAGCGTATCGTCTCACCAATCATGCCGAACGAACCCGTCCAGCGCCGCCCCATCGGACCTGATGCGTAGCGAAGCGCCCATGGCCGGCCCCGCGGGCCGTCGCGGACCGCTCGCCTCGCCCGTACGCCTCGGAGCGGCGACCGTCATTGTCGTCGCCGTCCTCGTCGCGGGCTTCGGGCTGTTCGGCGGATCGGGACGGTCTCCCGCCGGCGTCGTCGCCGCCGCGACGGTCACCGCCGGTTCGCCGTCGCCGGCCCCTGCCTCAGTGGCGGCATCGCCCGCCACGTCGTCGCCTGCCCCTTCGCCGGCCACCACCGCGGAGCCCACGCAGAAGCCGACGCCGAAGCCGACCCGGTCCCCCAAGCCGCCCAAGCCCACCGCCAGCCCATCCGCGCCGCCGGCCGTGACGGGCGGGCCGGGCACGACCGCCGCCCACCACGCGGCGCTCCAGCGCCGCCTCGACGCGTGGCGCGCGAAGCATGCGGTGCCCGGGGTGTCCGTCGCGATGCTGTGGGACGACGGTCGCGAGTGGCTCGGCGTCTCGGGCGACGCCAACATCGCTGACGACCGGCGTGTGACGCCCGACACCGGGTTCGCGCTGGCCTCGATCTCCAAGACGTTCACCGCGGCGGTCGTGCTCGAGCTCATCGACGAGGGCAAGCTCCTGCTCGACGAGCGAGTGGCGCCGCTGCTGCCCGCCTTCGACATCGATCGA
>DATDJA010000111.1:0-7784 GCA_036520795.1 Candidatus Limnocylindrales bacterium | reverse complement strand
CGTGTCGACCACGCGCTCGATGACGATGGTGCCGAGGATCGCCGATCGCGAGATCGTGGTGCGGCGGCCCAGGTCGTGGGCCCGGACGACCTCGCCCAGGCGCGCCGGCAGGACGTTGTTGGCGAGGTAGCCGACGAGCAGGGACGAGAGCGTCGTGCCGGTGGGGACGCTCGCGAGGGGCGAGAGCAGGACGCGCCAGCGGACGGCGCGCAGCAGCACGTCCGCGACGACGAACAGGAGCAACAGGGCGATCCACTGCGGCTGTGCGGACTTGAGCGTCTGCCAGGCCGACTCGACGTCGACCGTGCGGACGACCAGCACGAGGGCGATCGCCGAGATGACGAGCCCGAGCGCCGCGCGCCCCAGGCCGCCCCGTAGATAGCGCACGTCAGGCGGTGCCGGGCTCGCGCGCCTGCGATCGAGGGAGCAGCTTGGACGAGCGCCGGATCCCGCTCCGGTGGAGCAGGTAACGCGCGACGACGCGCAGGGTCGAGAGCCCGTAGACCACGCTCCGCCTGAAGCCGACCGAGCTCGCCTCCTCGAAGTAGCGCGTCGGAACGGCGATCTCGTCGACGCCGAGGCCGCCCACGGCGACGACCTGGGCGATCAGCTCCTGGTCGAACACGAAGTCGTTGGAGTTGAGCTGGTACGGAATCGCCTCGAGCAGGCGCCGGCTGTAGGCACGGAGGCCCGTGTGGTACTCGGACAGGTGGAGGCCGAACGCCGCGTTCTCGACGCCGGTCAGGAACCGGTTCGAGACGTACTTCCACTTGGGCATGCCGCCGGCGATCGGGTCCCCCAGGAACCGGCTGCCGAGCACGAGGTCCGCGTCACCAGCGAGGATCGGCGCGACGAGCTCGGGGATGCGCGTCGCGTCGTACTGGTAGTCGGGATGGAGCATCACGACGACGTCGGCACCCCACTCGAGGGCGCGGTCGTAGCAGGTCTTCTGGTTGCCGCCGTAGCCCAGGTTCTGGCGATGGACGATCACCTCGAGCCCGAGGCGCTTGGCGATCTCGACCGTCTCGTCCTTCGACACGTCGTCAACGAGGATCACGTGGTCGATGAGGTCCTTGGGCACGTCGTCGTACGTGCGCTCGAGCGTGCGGGCGGCGTTGTACGCGGGCATGACGATCACGACCCGCGGCTTGTCCGGCATCCGCACAGGGTAGTGCCTCGCCGCACAACCGGGAGACCCGCCGAAGGTCCGGGGGCCGCGCCGCTCGAGGCGCCAGTCGCAGATCCGTCACGAACGACGACTATCGTTGGCGCATCCCATCTGGCACCCTGACTGCGGGCGAGCACGTCCGCACCGGAGATCTGCATGTTCGAGCGCCTGTTCGGGGATCGAAGCACCGATCCCGCCCTCGCCGGCCGCGTCCCGCCCGGCCAGTACGTCACCGAGAAGTTTCCGGTCCTGCACTACGGGAGCGTGCCCAAGGTCGACCTCTCGACCTGGGACTTCCGGGTCTACGGCGAGATCGACAACCCGCTCCGCTTCACCTGGGACGAGTTCAAGGCGCTGCCGCGCAAGCAGGTCACGACCGACATCCACTGCGTCACCCGCTGGTCGAAGCTCGATACCCACTGGGAGGGCGTCGCGATCCAGACGATCCTCGAGCTCGCCCAGGTCAGGCCGTCCGCGACGCACGTCGTCGGGCACGCCGAGCAGGGCTACACCGCCAACGTCCCGCTTTCGGTGCTCGACGACGACGACGTGCTGCTCGCCGACACGTTCGAGGGCGCCCCGCTCGAGGCCGACCACGGCTACCCCATGCGGCTGATCGTCCCCAAGCGCTACTTCTGGAAAGGCCCGAAGTGGCTCCGCAGCCTCGAGTTCCTGAGCCACGACATGCCCGGCTTCTGGGAGCGCTACGGCTACAACAACGACGCCGACCCGTGGAAGGAAGAGCGCTTCTCCGAGTAGCGCGGTCTGGCGATCGCTGAACGCCGGGCGATCAATGCAGCGGTTCATCCGCCGGGTCGCACCCCGGGCGAGCGAAACGCCGGTTCTCTGGCATGTCGCCGGCCGATCTGCACGCCCGGCGACCGAAACACCGGTTCGACCGCTGGAGTGAACGCTGGGCGTTCAGGCGGCGACACGGCGACGCGGCGCGGCCCGTGCCGCCTCGCTAGCCCGCCGCGCGAAGCCGCCAGACCTGGCGCGATCCGCTGAGGCCCTTGAGCTCGTGCGCGCCAGCGTCCTCGAGCTGGAGTCCCGACCCCTCGACGAGGTCCGCGGTCGTGGTCGTGAGCAGCACATCGCCGGGACCGGCGAGCGCGAGGACACGGGCGGCGACGTGGACGGCGATCCCCCGCACGTCGTCGCCGACCAGCTCGACCTCGCCCGTGTGGACCCCGGCGCGGATCTCGATCCCCATCGCGCGGCTCGCGGCGACCATCGCGGTCGCGCACCGGACCGCTCGGGTAGGGCTGTCGAAGACCGCGAGGAAGCCGTCGCCGGTCGTATTGACCTCGCGGCCACGGAAGACGTTCAGCTGCTCGCGCAGACGCGCGTTGTGCGCCGAGAGCTGGTCGCGCCATGCGGCGTCGCCCGCCTCGCGCAGCCGCGCGGTCGAATCGACGATGTCGGTGAACACGACGGTCGCGAGCATCCGCCCGGGGGCGTCCTGGAGGGCCTCGCGCATCGCCCGTCCGCTGCCGCCCCACTCGATCGACACCCATGGCTCGTCGCCGAGGACCCACTTGTCGTGGCCCGGCGGGATGTCGAACACGTCGTTGGGCCCGAGGTCCAGCGCCTGGCCATCGTCCATCACCACGTGGATCACGCCCGACAGCGTGTAGCCGAGGTGCCGCATCGGGCACGAGGGCGTGCCCAGGATGGGGCCCATGCTCTCCGACCAGCGCCAGCCGGGCTCGAACCGGCAGTGCCCGACGCTCGCCTCATCGACCGCGACCGTCTCGATACGCACGAGCGGCATCGTCCGGACGTCGTCGGGTTCGCCGAAGCTCTTCGCCTGCAGTCGCGGCATCGAGGGTCTCCGTGCCCACGGTTGACGCGGCCATGATGCCCCGGCCCAGTTCCCTGTGCTTCAGCCATGGATCTCGCCGCCCTGTGGCGGATATATGGACCGCACGCGGCGATCCAGCTGTGCGCGCGTGATCCGCCCTACCGGATCCCGGCGGCGAGCAGGCCGCCCGCGGCCACCGACCCAGTGAGCGCGTACCGCCACGCAGTCCGGAGGTGGCCGATTGCGGGCAGCGGCACCTCTCGGCGCGTTGCGATCGATCGGACGAGCATCGTCGCGGCCGAGCCGTGCGGGGTCGCAATGGCAGCCACGTTGGTGCCGACGAGATACGCGACGACGATCGAGACGGGCGAGCCTGCAAGCCAGATGGCCCCGACTGCCGCGGCCGGCAAGTTGTTCACGGACGCCGCGAGCAGGCCGCCGACGATGAGCGCGACGACGACGCCGAGCGGGTCGTCCGGTGGCCGTGGCAACGCCACCGCCGCGCCAGCCAAAGGCCCGTTGAGCACGGCGGCGGCGGCGACCAGCGCGAGCGCGCCAATCGGGACGGCGCAGGCGACGGCCGAGGGCGTCAGCCGGCCGTCCGCGACGCCGGCGCCGACGACGACTGCGGTCGCGAGGGCAAACGGGATGGCCATGTCCGCGCCCGCGATGCCCGCCACGACCGCACCGCTCCCACCGGCCAGCGCGATGAGGCCGACCCACGCGCTCGGTCCGCTCGGCGCGGCGGGTCGGGCCGACGGCTCGTCGATCGCGTCCGGCTGGACGCCGACCGTCGCCAGCACTCCCGAACGGCGCGCTCGCCACGCGAGCAGCAGCCCGCACGCGGCAGCGGCCCCGACCTGCGGCAGCCAGGCCGCCGCGACATACGCCGTCAGGCCGATCCCTGCGGCACCGACGACGACGAGGTTGGTCAGGTTGCTGAATGGGAACAGCAGCGAGCCGACGTTTGCCCCGAGCATCGCGGCGCCGAGATGCCAGCGCTGTGCCGGTCGGTCCGGCCCGGCCACCTCGGCCGCGACGGTCGCCCCGGCCGCGGCGGCGACATCGAGCGTGAGCAGCGCGCTCGTCGCCAGCCAGACCGCATAGGCCGCGAGCAAGCGCGCCATGGGCTCCGGGACGCGACGGATGACGGCGCCTGCCGCCTGGCTCCAGCCGTACGCGTCCAGTGCCAGGGCCAGGGCCGGCAGGACGACGAGGAGCGCGAACGGCGACCCCAGGCGTCCAAGGGGGGCGGCCGCCAGGGGCGCCATCCCGAGCGCCGTCGCCACGACCAGGCCGGCGGCGTGCGTCCGGTGTGCGGTCACGGCCCGCGCGGAGGCCGAGAGATGCCGGGTGGCCCGGGCGGCCGCGCCGGCGCTTCATCCTGGCGGCGGGACACCTCCACCGCGCGCGCAAGTGCGAGCAGCTCGAACCAGGCGAGCGGGTCGCCGGACGCTCGTGCGTCGCCAACCCGTCGTTCGGCGAGCGCCCGGAGCGCTCGCAGCGTCGCCGTGGGATGGCCGGCCTCCATCGACGCCGACGCCGCGCGTCCGAGTGCGACCTCGGGCGGCGGGTAATGACGATGGCCGCGCGGTCCCGGTCGGCGCTCGGCGACAATGACGCCCTGGTCCTCGAGGTAGCGGAGCATCCGGGGCGACTGTCCGATCGCCGCACCGGCGGGACCGATACGCGTCGTCGCGTCGTCTTGATCGTGCGTCGGATCGTGCACCATCTGCCGAATCTACCACGATCGTGGCAGATAGCGACACTTGGCGCCCGACGGTGAGGGCTGATCGGGATGCGGCGCCGCCGAGCGAGGCCGCACCCCGAGCGGAGGTCAGTGGTGGCTGTTGTTGTACGCCGCCAGGCCCGCCCAGTCGCCACGGCTGGCATACGAGGCCTGGGTCGGCCAGCTGTCGATGGTGGCGGGGGGCAGGGCACCGCCGGTCGCGATGATCTGGCGCAGGTCGCCACCGTTGGCATGCTCGAGCTGGCCGTAGTTGGTGATCCCGCCGTCGTTGAGGATCGTCGCGATCCGCGGCCCGATGCCCTTGATCTGGGTGAGGTCCTGGGCGGGCTCGGCGGCCGCGGCCGGCGCAGCTGCCGCGGGCGCCACGGCGGCTCGCGACCTGGCCGCCTGGTTGTTGTACTTCATCAGGCCCTGCCAGTCGCCCTTGGAGGCGAGGCTGGCCTGCATCGGCCACGTCCCGACGTTGGCGGGCGGCGCCATGTCGGCATCGTGCAGCGCGCGCCGCAGCTGCGGCTCGTTCTGCTCGGCGAGCGCCGCATAGGTCGTGACGCCGGCCGCGCTGAGCGCGGCAGCCGCCTTCGGGCCGATGCCCACGAGCTGCGTCAGGTCGTCGGCGGCGGGCGCGGCGACCGCGACCGGTGCCGGCTCCGGCTCGGGCTCGGGCTCAGCGGCCGCAACGGCTGCGGCGGCGGCCACGGGCGCGGCCTCCGGCGTCTCGTCGACCTCGAGCTCGTAGTCCGCGACGACCTCTTCGCCGCCCAGTGCCTCGACGGCGGGCTCCACGAGGGCGTGCAACGCCGCGACCTTCTCGGCCGTCAGCGTGCTGTTGAACAGGACGGCGTGCTCGTCGGTGATCGCCTGCTCGATGAGCCCGATCGAGTGCTCCCAGCTGCCCTCGTAGAGGACGAACAGGGCGCTCTTCTTCTTCTCGATCTCCTTGCCCACCGAGCGCATGAACTTGTCGTCGATGCCGGTGTCGTGGATCCCGCCGCGCAGGCCGCCGAGGACGCCGCCGGCCGCGCCCATGGCGACGGCACCGGCCGGTCCGGCCACGATCGCCCCGACGACCACGCCGAGGGTTCCGATCCGGACACCGCTCTTGAGCGCGCCCCGGTCGGTCGTCTGGTGGACGCTGATCCGGCCGAGCCGACCCCGGTCCACGATCGCCGCGTCGACGATCTTCACGTTGTCGTTGGCCTCGTCGACACGCTGGACCGCCTTCAGGAGACGCTTCGCGGAGGCACTGTTCTCGACGGTGAACGCCGCCAGGGTCGTGTGGGCCTGCTCGTTGTCGCTCATGAGCCTCATCTCCTAGATTCGCGCTGCCTGGATCGGTGGGCCATCGTGGTGGGCCGGTGCGGCGATCCCCGGGTCGGTGCGCTGCCGCGGCAGCGCGTGGCTGGCTCCTATGCGTTCGCCGGACTACGGATGGTACGCGCATGCCTCGGCGTTCGCACAGCCAAAGTTGGGGGAACGCCGAGGCCGCTGCGCAGGCCTGGTTGCCTGGATCCGAGGGATGACCTAGATCGAACGCTGGTACGACCGGAACGTCCGGGTCGCCCAGCCGGTCGTGAGCAGCGCGAGGATCGCGAGGCCGGCGATGCGCGGCAGGATGAACGACCAGTCGGGAGTCGCGAGCAGCGCCTCGCGGCCCGCCTCGACCGCCCAGTTCACCGGGTTGAACCGGGCGACGGTCTGGATCCATTCGGGCGCGAGCGCCAACGGGAGGAACGCGGCCGAGAGGAACGTGAGCGGGAGGGTCATCAGGGTGTTGATCCCGATGACCGATTCGCGCTGGCGCAGGATCAGGGCCGTGGCGTCCGAGAACGACGCGATCGCCGCCCCGAGGAGCATGGCGCACAGGGTCAGCGCGCCGTAGCCCAGCAGGCCGCCATCGAAATGGGCGCCGAGGAGCAGGGCCAGACCGCCGATGATCGCCGCCTGGATGAGGAGCGAGACCATCTGGTAGATCGTGAGCCCGCCGATGATCGCGCTCCGGTGGACGGGCGTGACCAGGAACCGGTCGACGATCGAGCGGTCGAGGTCCTCGATGACCGACATGCCGCTCCAGCCGCAGGAGAACAGCGCGGTCATCACGAGCACGCCGGGGACGAGGTAGTCGAGGTAGCTGGCGCCCTGCGCGCCGAACCCCGGGATCCTGGTGACGTTCTGGAACAGCGCGCCGAACAGCAGCAGCCAGATGACCGGCTGGATGATCGCCATCAGGACGAACCACGGCTGGCGGACGAAGGCGCGCAGGTGGCGCTCGGACTGGTACATGGTCTGGGCGATGGCGGTCATCGGGCGATCTCCAGGGCCTCCGGGCGGAAGGCCCGGCCGGTGTGGCTGAGGTAGACGTCGTCGAGCGACGGGCGGGCGACGGTGACCGTCGCGACGGCAACGCCGGCGACGTCGAGCGCCGAGAGGACGGCGGGCACCCGCGAGGCGGCATGGTCGGCGCGCGCCGAGACCCGGGCGCCGTCGATGACCGGGGCGGCGAGCCCGTCGATCCGGGACAGGACGCTGGCGGCGGCCTGCCCGCCGGCGGGGCTGTCGAGCACGATGTGGATGGCGTCCCCATGGAGCTCGGACTTGAGGGCTTCGGGGGTGCCTTCGGCGACGATGCGCCCGTGGTCGACGATGGCGAGGTGGTCGGCGAGGTGGTCGGCCTCCTCGAGGTAGTGGGTCGTCAGCAGGATCGCCAGCCCGCCGTCGCGGGACAGCGTTGCGACCTCCGACCACAGCTCAGCACGGGCTTCCGGGTCGAGCCCGGTCGTCGGCTCGTCGAGGAACAGCACCCGCGGGTGGTTGATGAGGCCCATCGCCACGTCGAGCTTGCGACGCATGCCGCCCGACCACGTGCCGGCGAGGCGGTCCGCGGCGTCGGTGAGGTTGAAGCGCTCGAACATCCCGTCGATGCGGTTTCGGAGCTCGGCCGCGCCGATGCCGAACATCTGGCCCTGGAGGACGAGGTTCTCGCGGCCGGTCGCGGCAGGGTCGACCGACGAACGCTGCCCGACCACGCCGATGGCGCGCCGCACCCGGTCCGGGTGCTGCAGGAC